>JBIKUT010000259.1:0-3830 GCA_044347465.1 Ramlibacter sp. | reverse complement strand
CGGATCGCAGCAGCCTCCCCCGCCATCGGAAAGCGCGCGCAGTCGCCGATCGCGGAAATCGCGGGGTCGGCGGTCAGGAGGTGGGCATCCACTTGCACGCCCTCGCGCACCGGCAAGCCCGCCTGCGCCGCCAGTTCGTCGTTGGCCACCACGCCGATGCCGATCACCACGAGATCGGCGGGTAATTCGTGGGCCGCTTGATGCGGCGACGCCGAGGTCAGCACTGCCCGCACGCGCCCCCGAGCCCCGAGCACGGCCTGCACGCCCGTACCGAAATGAAATCGAACGCCACGCTGCTGCAGTGACTGCTGCAAGACATCGGCCGTGAGCGATGACACCGCACGCGCCAGCGGGCGATCGCCCAGCTCCAGCACGTCCACCTCCAGGCCCTGGGCCTGCGCGATCACGGCCACCTCCAGCCCGATGAAGCCGGCGCCCACGATCACGATGCGACGCGCCTGCGCCATCGCGTCGCGCAGCTGGAGCGCGTCGGCCTGGGTGCGCAAGGGCAGCACACCGTCCAAGGTCACGCCGGGGAGATCGGGCATGCGGGCACGCGCGCCGGTGGCCAGCACCAGGTGCCGATACCTCAGAGCGCGCCCGTCGGTCAGACGCACGCAAGACGCCCCGCGGTCGATGGCGGTCACGCTCGCACCCGCCACATAGTCGATCCCGCGCTCGGCATAAAACGCTGGTGGCCGCAGCGACAAGGCGGACGCATCGGTCTGCCCCGACAAAAACCCTTTGGACAGCGGCGGGCGCTGATAGGGCAGGCCGTCTTCCTCGCCGATCAGGGTGATCGATCCCGCATAGCCCTCATCGCGCAGCGATGCCGCTACCTGAAAGCCACCCTGCCCGGCGCCGACGATGACGACCGAATCTTCCATTCGCGCTCAGACCTGGTGCGAGGGCACGTGCACGATGATGTCGTGGTCTCCCGCGGGCACCACGATCTGGCAGCTCAAACGGCTGTTCTCGCGTCGGCCGCTGGCGGCGCTCTCGAGCATCTCGTTTTCGACCTCGCTGACCGGCGCCACGAGCGCGGCGCTGGCCGGATCCAGGTAGACGTGGCAGGTGGCGCACATGGCCGCACCGCCACACTCGGCCACGATGCCGCCGATGCCATGGGCAATGGCGGTGAGCATCACGGTGGCGCCCGCATCGGCCGGCACGGTCTGGCGCTCGCCGGTGGGTTGAACATAGGTGATAGTGGGCATGCGGTGTTCTTCGAAAAAAAAGGGTCGTGCGAGAGAGGTGTCGCGTTAAGCAGCCACCAGGCGCACGGGCATGCGGGTGTAGCCCCGCACCGAGTTGTTGTAATGCATCGAGGGCGCGCCCTCCAGGTGGATCGCCTTGACGCGCCGCGCCAGGACGGTCAGCAGGGTCTCGCCTTCGAGCCGCGCAATCATCTGACCGGCGCAGCCATGGATGCCGGTGCCAAAGGCCATGTTGCCGGCGGCGCGGCGTGTCACATCGAAGCGATCGGCCGTCTCGCCCCAACGACGCGGATCGCGGTTGGCCGAGCCAATCAGCACGCAAATCTTTTGCTCGGGTGCCATTTGCACACCGGCGATGTCGACATCGCGCGTGGTGGTGCGATAAAACGAATGGAAAGTGCTCTCATAGCGCAGCACTTCTTCCAGCGCCTGACGCGCCAGCGCCGGATTGGCATGCACCAGCGCCCATTGATCCGGGTGGCGGGCAAAAGAAAGCACCGCGTTGCACAGCGTGAACACGGTGGTATCCAGGCCCGCCGACAACAGCGTGCGCACCAGCATCGGCGCCTCGTCGGGGGCCAGCAGGCCTTCGTCGGCCGCTTGGTACAACTGCATGCCCAGGCCGTCGGGCGTGAGGTTCTCGCGCTTGCAAACTTCCCCAATCCACTCAATGGCGCCCTGCTGCGCCTTTGCCAGGCACGCCTGAAAGCGCTCGTTGACCGGGCCAAAGGCGTTGAACACCATGTCGCCATAGGGCAGCAGATAGGTCTCGCGGCCCTGCGCGGGGATCCCCACGGCGTCGGCGAACACCTTCAAGGGATAGGCCTCACACAGCGCGGGCACCGCATCGATCTGACCGCCTTGCTGCAACAAAGCATCAACGAGGCGCTCGGCCTGCTGCTCGAAGGTCGGACGCAGCTTGTTGATGGACGCAGGCGCCAACAGGCCCGCCACCACCTTGCGCGTGCGCGCATGCATCGGCGGATCCACCTCCAAAATAATGCTGGGTTTGCGCCAAGCGGCGGTGGTGTGAAAGTTGGCCAGGCCCACGCCCGCACTGGAGCAGAAGGTGGCGGGGTCACGCAGCACGGCGTCGATCTCGGCATGCCGGGCCAGGCCGTAGGCGTCGTAGCGCGAAAGGTAGAAGATCGGCCCCAGCTCGCGCAGTCGCTCGTAATGCGGATAGGGGTCATCCAAAACCGCATCGGCATAGGGATCCAGATCGGTCACGGGCGCGTTCACAGCGACCGGCCGTTGCGCGGTGCTTTCCATGGGGCTCATGTCTCCTCGTGTCGGCGCCGTGGACCGGCGCATCGTGGTGGTTGTCTGCCTCAGTCTAGGAGCGGGGCTGGAGGAGGGTCAACGCGAACGGCTATATTGTTCGCATTGCGAACTTTTAAGCCCCTCGTGCCGCCCTCCGCCCCCTCCCCCGCCGCCCGCACCCGCGAGGACACCGAGTACGTGATGGTCCTGGAGAAAGGCCTGGCGGTGATCGAGGCCTTCGGCCTGCTGCGGGGGCCGGCCACGCTGTCGGAGTTAGCGCAGATCACGGGCCACACCAAGGCCTCGGTGCGGCGCTGCCTGCTCACGCTGCGCAAACTGGGCTATGCCGCCCAAGACGGCCGGCAATTTCGGCTGGCGTCGCGCGCCTTGCGGCTGGGGCATGCCTATGTAGCCTCCAGCGCCTTGACCCAGGTGGCCCAGCCGATCTTGGAGATGACCAGCGAACGCACCCGCGAATCCGCCTCGATCGCCGTGCTCGACTCGCAAGATGCGGTGTTCGTGGCGCGGTCCACGCACAGGCGCAGCCTGTCCACCGGGCTCGAGGTGGGCGCGCGTCTGCCCGCGTATTGCAGTGCCACCGGGCGGGTGTTGCTGGCGGAAGTGCCCAAAGAGGAAGTGCGCTTTCTGCTCAATCGCATGTCGCGCCCGGCGCTCACACCGCAGACGCGCACCGGTCTGCGCGACATCCTGCAAGAGATCGACCGCGCCCGCCAGCAAGGCTACGCCCTCATCGACGAGGAGTTGGAGATCGGCTTGCGCTCGATCGCCGTGCCCCTGCGCACGGGCCGCGGCGAGTTGGTGGCGGCCCTGAGCCTGTCGGTCGCGACGCAACGCATGACGCGCGATGCGATGGTCGAGACGCTGCTACCGGAGATGGAATCCGCGCGGCGCAAATTCGCCGAGCTGCTTTAGGCGCTCAGGGCAGGGGCCGCGCCCGCACCCCAAACCGCATCTCGCCGATCTCGGCGCAACTCACACGCACTTCGTCCCCGGGCAGCACCGGTCCTACGCCCTCGGGCGTTCCGGTCAGGATGACGTCGCCCGGATACAAGGTGTAGGCGCGCGACGCGAACTCGATCAGGTCGGGGATGTCGACCGTCATGGCGCCGGTGCTACTGTGTTGCCGCCGTTCGCCATTGACCCACAGCGACATCGTCAGTGCATGCGGGTCAGGGATTTCGTCGGCGCTCACAAAGGCCGGGCCCAGCACCGTGTAGCTGTCGGGAGATTTGCGGTAGCTGCGTTCTTCGACCCCGCGCACCGTCATGTCCAGCCCCAATGTGTAGCCCGCCACATGGGCCATGGCCTGGGCGCGGGGAATGTCGCGTC
>JBIKUT010000258.1:0-3833 GCA_044347465.1 Ramlibacter sp. | reverse complement strand
GTGCAGGTGATCAAGGTCGGCTTCGTCGGCACGCCCGAGACCGTGAGCACCATCGCCGAGATCGCCGCCGACTACGCCGATGTGCCGCTGATCGCCTACATGCCCGACCTGTCCTGGTGGGACGAGAGCCAGATCGACGCCTACCTCGACGCTTTTCGCGAGCTGCTGCTGCCGCAAACCACGGTGCTGGTGGGCAATCACAGCACGCTGTGGCGGTGGCTGTTGCCCGATTGGCAAGGCGAGCGCAGCCCGAGCCCACGTGACCTGGCGCGCGCCGCGGCACAAGCGGGCGTGCCCTACACGCTGGTGACTGGCGTGCCCCTGCCCGATCAATTCATCGACAACGTGCTGGCCACACCCCAGTCCACCCTCACCAGCCAGCGCTTTGAGCGCTTCGAGGCGGTGTTCACGGGCGCCGGCGAGACACTGACCGCCGCCGTGGCCGCCTTGCTGGCCAATGGCACCGACCTGACCGCCGCCGCCGCCGAGGCGCTGGGCTATCTTGACGAGGCGCTTGACGCGGGCTTTCGCCCCGGCATGGGCCATGTCGTACCCGATCGCCTGTTCTGGGCCCAACCCGAGGCCGGCGAACCCGAATCCTTAACCGAAGAAGAAGCCCAGGCCCTGCAGGTCCTGGACATGCCTGCCCATGACACCAAGCACTGATCGCAACCAGGTTCTGTTCGACCGCGCCAAGGCGCTCATTCCCGGCGGCGTGAATTCGCCGGTGCGCGCCTTTCGCGCCGTAGGCGGCACGCCACGCTTCGTGCAGCGGGCGCAAGGCGCCTATTTCTGGGACGCCAACGACAAGAAGTACATCGACTACATCGGCTCCTGGGGCCCGATGATCCTGGGCCACGGCCACCCGACGGTGGTCGAGGCGGTGCAAAAGGCGGCCCTGGAGGGCTTCTCCTTTGGCGCCCCCACCGAGCGCGAGGTGGACCTGGCGCAGGCCATCATCAACGCCGTGCCTTCGCTGGAGATGGTGCGCCTTGTGAGCTCGGGCACCGAGGCCGCCATGAGCGCCTTGCGTCTGGCACGCGGTGCCACCGGGCGCAAGTTGATCATCAAGTTCGAGGGCTGCTACCACGGCCACGCCGACGCGCTGTTGGTCAAGGCCGGCTCGGGCCTGGCCACCTTTGGCAACCCCACCAGCGCCGGCGTGCCGCCCGAAGTGGCGCAGCACACCGTGGTCCTCGAATACAACAACCTCACGCAGCTCGAAGAGGCCTTCAGCCTGCACGGCAAGGACATCGCCTGCCTGATGATCGAAGCGATCGCCGGCAACATGAACTTTGTGCGCGCCAGCGTGCCCTTCATGAAGCGGTGCCGCGAGCTGTGCACGCAGCATGGCGCGCTGCTGGTGTTCGACGAGGTGATGTCGGGTTTCCGCGTGGCCCTGGGTGGCGCGCAAAGCGTCTATGCCAAGCAGATACCCGGCTTCAAGCCCGATATCACCGTCATGGGCAAGGTGATCGGCGGCGGCATGCCGCTGGCAGCCTTCGGTGGACCGCGCGCGGTGATGGAACAACTCGCGCCACTGGGTCCGGTCTATCAGGCCGGCACGCTCTCGGGCAACCCGGTGGCGACCGCTTGCGGCCTGGCCACGCTGGCCGAGATCAGCAAGCCGGGATTCTTCGATGCGCTGGCTGCGTGCACGCGCTCGCTGGTGGACGGCCTGTCGGCCGCAGCCAAGGCCGAGGGCATTCCGTTCAGCGCGGATTGCGAAGGCGGGATGTTCGGTTTCTTCCTGCTGCCGCAGCTGCCCCAGAACTACCAGACGGTGATGACCAGCGATTCGCCGAAGTTCAACACGCTGTTTCACGGCCTGCTCGATCGCGGCGTGTACATCGCACCGGCGCTCTATGAAGCGGGCTTTGTGAGCGCGGCGCACACGGCGCAGGACATCGAAGCGACGGTGGCGGCGGCGCGCGAGGTGTTCGCGCAGATGGCCCGGGCCTGAGGCCACGGCGCGAACCCCTGATGCCCGCCATCCAGGGTTTCGCGCTTCTTTTAGTTCTGCAGTCGATCGGCGAGCTGCTCTCGCGCGGTCTGAGCCTGCCGGTGCCAGGCCCCGTGGTGGGCATGCTGCTGCTTCTGGTCGCATTGAACTGGCGGGTGGTGCGTGAGCCGGTGAGCGCCTGCGCGCCTTTTCTCCTGTCGCACCTGTCGCTCTTGTTCATCCCGGTGGCGGTGGGTATCACCAGCTACCTGCCCCTGCTCGGGACGTATTGGCTGCAGCTGCTCGGGGTGATCGTGGTGTCCACCTGGATCGGGCTGGCGGTGACGGTGCTGGCCCTGCGCCGCTTCGCACCGCCCCCGGACACGCCCGATGCCCCGCAAACGAAGGAGGCCGGTCGTGGCTAATTTCGTCGAGCTGTGGGTTTACTTGGCGGCCACGCCGCTGTTTGGCCTGACCGCGACGCTGAGCGTGTACGTGCTGGCGCTGGCCTTCTACACACGGGTGGATCAGGCGCCCTGGGCCAACCCGGTGCTGTGGGCGGTGGTCGTGATCAGCGGGGGGCTGTTGGTCGCGGGGGTGAGCTATCCCGTGTATTTCGCGGGTGCACAGTTCGTGCACTTCCTGCTTGGGCCGGCGGTGGTGGCCCTGGCCTGGCCGCTGTGGCAGCGGCGCCAGGTGGTGCGTCGGCGCTGGGGGCGGCTGCTGGCCGCATCGGCGCTAGGGGCATCGGCGGCCATCGCGTCGTCGGTGGTCATGGGGTGGGCCTTGGGGCTGCCGCCGGACATCTTGCTGTCGCTGGTGTCCAAGTCGGTCACCGCGCCAGTGGCCATGGGCATCGCCGAACAAATCGGCGGGGTGCCGGCACTGGCGGCAGTGTTTGCGGTGCTCACAGGTCTCGTGGGCGCCATCAGCGCCAAGTACCTGTACGCGCTGCTGCGTATTCCCACCAATGCCGAGGGCTGGCTGGCGCGCGGCTACGCGCTGGGCACGGCCTCACACGGCATCGGCGCGGCGCGGGCTTTGCAGGTTGACGAAGAGGCCGGCGCGTACGCCGGGCTGGCGCTGGGGCTGCAGGTGGTGCTGCAGGCGGTGGGGGTGCCGCTGGTGTTTCGCTGGTTGGCAGCCGTCTAGGCCGCCCGCCTTCAGTGTCGGAAGTGCCGCACCCCCGAGAACACCATCACCACGCCGCGCTCGTCGGCGGCGGCGATCACTTCGGGGTCACGCATGGAGCCGCCTGGCTGAATGACGCAGCCGGCGCCGGCATCCACCACCACGTCCAAACCGTCACGGAACGGGAAGAAGGCGTCACTGGCGACCGCGGTGTCCTTGAGGGACAGGCTGGCGTGCTGCGCCTTGATGCTGGCGATGCGCGCTGAATCCAGGCGCGACATCTGGCCCGCGCCCACGCCCATGGTCATGCCGTCTTTGCAGAAGACGATGGCATTGGACTTGACGTACTTGGCCACCTTCCAGGCAAAGAGCAGGTCCTGCAGCTGCTGCGGGGTGGGCTGCTTCTTCGTGACCACCTTCAGATCCGACATCTGCAGCGTGTGGTTGTCGGCGGTCTGCATCAAGAGGCCTGAGCCCACACGCTTGATGTCCACCGCGTTCTGACCCTTGTCCCAGGGCGTGGCCCCGCCCGCAGGCAGCGCGATCTTCATCAGGCGCACATTGGCCTTGGCCTTGAACACCTCCAGGGCCTCGGGCGTGAAGTCGGTGGCGATCAGCACCTCGACGAACTGTTTGCTTACCGCCTGGGCGGCGGCGCCGTCGAGGGGGCGGTTGAAGGCGATGATCCCGCCAAACGCCGAGGTGGGATCGGTCTTGAAGGCTTTCTCATAGGCCCCCAGCGCATGGGCGCCCACCGCCA
>JBIKUT010000016.1:0-14002 GCA_044347465.1 Ramlibacter sp. | reverse complement strand
GAAGTAGGTGCGCAGATCCAGCGCGGGCTTCTCGCCCTGGTAGTCGGCGATGTCGGGGCTGGCGCAGCCCGCCATCAGGGCCAGCGTGGCGGGAGCAGCGGCAAGGAGCAGGCGTCGTTTCATGGTGGGGGCTCTCAAGGGGAGGGAGGGGAAGTAGGGGGCGCGGCGCGGATCAGGGCCAGGTACAGGCCCGCCGCTGCCAGCAGCTTGAGCACGCAAGGCAGCACGCCGTAGGCCAGGGAGAGGGTCGACAGCGCCTGTGCGTCGCGTGTGCCGGGGGCGTAGCCGGCCAGCCCCAGCAGGGGCAGGGCCAGGCCGGCGGCCAGGGCGAGATTGAGTTTGGTGGCGAAGTTCCACCAGCCAAAGTAGCTGCCTTCATGGCGTCCGCGATCGCCCGCATCCTGGATCTGCCCGGCGAGCAGGGCTCCGGGCAGCGCGAGATCAGCACCCAGCGCGAAGCCCGAAGCGGCGCAGACCACGAGGAAGGCCATCGCGTCGCCCTCGCCCAATGTGGCCGTCCAGATGAAGGCGGCGATGGCCAGGACCATGCCGGCGAGCCAGCTGCGCGCCAGGCCCCAGGTGCGCACGAGCCGCAGCCACAGCGGGATCGACAGCGCCGCGCACAAGAAGTACAGGCCCAGGAAGGCGGGCTCCCAGGCGCGCGGGGCCTGCAGCCGGTCTTGCACGAAGAACAAGACCAGCGTGGCTGGCACCGCGCTGGCGATGCCATTGAGCATGAAGACGGCGAGCAGGCGACGAAACGCGGGACGGCGCAAGGGCAGCCACAGGTCGGTGGCGGCGTGTGCGGTGGGCGCCGGGTGGGTCGGGATCGGGCTGCGTGCCCACGCCAGCCAGCCGGCCGCGAGCAGTACGGCGAACAAGGCGGTGGTGGCGGGCAGTCCCAGCGTCGAGGGGGCTACCGAGGCCACCAGCACGCCGGCCACGCCCAGGCCTTCGCGCCAGCCCACGATGCGCGCGCGCTGCGCCTCGTCGCCCCCGAGCATCGCGCCCCAGGACTGGTGGGCCACGGTGAGCGTACTAAACGCCAGGTAGGTCAGGGCCAGCGTGCCCGCCGCCCAGGCCAGCAGAGCGTTCGTGCCGCGCACCGGCGGAAAGAAAAGCAGACCGAATCCCAGCACCAGCAAGACGGCGGCGAGCGCACTCACGGTCAACACCGCACGCACGGAGCGTGCGTAGAGGCGGTCGA
This sequence comes from Ramlibacter sp., assembly GCA_044347465.1. Lineage (GTDB taxonomy): Bacteria > Pseudomonadota > Gammaproteobacteria > Burkholderiales > Burkholderiaceae_C > Ramlibacter. The sequence goes on along the minus strand of JBIKUT010000016.1, from coordinate 12,795 downwards.
TGCCGCGGCCAATCAGCGGATCGACAAAGGCATCGAGCAAGCGCGCCACGAGCAGGACGGCGCCGAGCAAGGCGATGGGCACGCCCAGCACGCTGGCGTAATGGTGGGGCACGACGACATACAGGGGCAGTGCCACGAAGGCCAGGGGCAGACCCAGCAAGCCATAGCGCAGGCTGTCGGCAACGCCGACGACCGTATGAGCCTGCGCGCCGGGGTTCATGGCCGTGTCGTGCCTGCGATCAGGGCCTGACGCAACTCGGGCGCCGAGGTGGCCTCGCCCAGCCAGATCGCGAAGAACAGGCGGGCAAAAGTAGCGTCTGCCACTTCGCCGGTCAGACGGCCGTTGTGAAAGAAGCTCACGCCCTGACCCGGGCGGTGCACGCCGGCTAAGCGGTCGCCGCGCCGTACGTCGGGCAGGGCCGCCGTCAGCTGGGCCTGCCAGCGCTCGGCCTGCGCCGCGTCGAATTCGCCGTGGCGACGCATTTCCTTCAAGGACACGCGGCTGATTTCGTCGGCGACAAAATTGCGTTGGTAGGTCAGCTCCAGGACGAAAGGCTGGCTGGCGAACTGGGTCGCGCGAAAGCCCCGCGCCGTCCACAGCGCGGCGTCATAGACCTCAAAGCCCCAGAACGTCAGGCGTCCGCGCCCGACGGGTACAAGCTCGGTCGCGGCCTGCGCCGCGACGGCGGGGGGGAGCGGACTTTGTGGTGTGTTGGCCTGAGCGGGTGAGGCGGCCAGGCAAGCGGCCAGCGCGCAGGCGCGCAGGCCGGTGATCAGGTCGAACGTCAGACCTTTTGCAGCGTGTACTGCACCACGTCGATGCTCGCCTCGTCGAACGCGGCTTCGCAGTAAGCGAGATAGAACTCCCATGTGCGTATGAACCTCTCATCAAATCCCAGTTGCAGGACCTGCGCCTTGGCGGCGAGGAAGGCGTCACGCCAACGGCGCAACGTTTCGGCATAGTCGGGGCCGAACGCGAGTTCGTCCACCACTGTGAGACCGGCGGCGTGCGCCTCGCGACGGAACTCGCGCGGGCAGGGCAGGCAGCCGCCCGGGAAGATGTATTGCTGGATGAAGTCGGTGGAGCGGATGTAGCGATCCCAAAAGGCGTCGTCGATCACGATGCTCTGGATGCAGGCGCGGCCGCCCGGTTTGAGCAGGCGCGCGATCGAGCCAAAGTAGGTCGGCCAAAACTCGCGGCCTACCGCCTCGACCATCTCGATGGAGCAGACCGCGTCATAGGGGCCGTCCTGGATGTCGCGGTAGTCCTGCAGACGCAACTCGGCGCTGGCCTCAGGGGTGTTGAACACCGCCATCCGCTCGCGCGCATGGTGCAGCTGCTCGGTGGACAGGGTGACTCCGGTCAGGTGCGCCTGAAAGTCGCGCACGGCCGATTCCGCCAGGGCGCCCCAGCCGCAACCGATCTCCAGCACGCGGTCGCCCGGCTTGACCTGTGTCATACGCAATGCGCGGCGCACCTTGGCGCGTTGCGCGTCCTGCATGGGTTGCACCTGGTTGCCATCGAACCAGGCCGAGGAGTAGTTCATCGTGCCGTCCAGCCAGAGGCTGTAGAAGGCGTTGCCCAGGTCGTAGTGGGCGTGGATGTTCTTCTGGCTGTTGGCGCGCGTGTTGCGATTGAGCAAATGGCGCAGGCGATGCAGCAAGCGGCCCGCCCACGTGCCATAGATCACGTCCTCGACTTCGCGGCGATTGACGAGGAACACGCGCAGCAGGTCGGCCAGGTGCGGCGTGGTCCAGTCGCCTGCGATATAGGTCTCGGCGAAACCGATGTCACCCGATTTCAAGGCGGCGGCGCAGGGGTTCCAGTTGCGAAGTGCCAGCATGGCGCTGGGGCCTTCTCCGTTGCCGAAGCGGCGCAGGCTGCCATCGGGCAGTTGCAGGGTCAGCGTGCCTTGCTGGAGGCGTTGCAGCAGCTTGAGCGCGGTGCGCGCGGCGGCCGGCGCGCCCGCGGGCGGGGCGAATTCGGCCAGAGTGGTCGTCTGCGTATTCATGTCCGTCGTGAAATTCGAGGGGTCAGCGGGTGACGAAAAGTTCGGGCGGCGCGGGCTTGCGCACGAATCGAACGCGCTTGAACCACAGGCGCAGTGCCTGCCAGTGGATGCGGGCGATCACGCCCAGGGTCATGGCCGGATGGCGCCACAGCGCGCGTCGCGCCGAGGCGGCCGTCAGGGGTTCGAGTGCGCCGCTCACGCTGGTTTGTAGCAGCGCGCCCGCATCGTCGTCGTAGTCAATTCGCACCACGGTGCGCGTGCATCCAGGCGTGACCATGAAGCGAAAACGGTAGCCGCCCGCCAAGGTGTTGAAGGGAGAGACGTGAAAGACCTTGTTCGCGCGCAGCTCGGCGCCAAAGGCCGGCGCGTCCAGCAGGTAGCAATGGCGCTCGCCGAAGGTGTTGTTCACCTCGGCGACGATGGCGCGCAAGCTGCCATCCGCGCGGTGGCAATACCAGAGGCTCACCGGCTTGAAGGTGAAGCCCAGCACGCGCGGGTAGCAATGCAGCCAGGCCTCGCCGTCGGCGTCGGTGATGCCCTCGCTTTGCAGCAGCGCGTCGAGCCATTCGAGCGCGTTGTCGCGGCCATCGCCGTGGTCGCGGTCATGAAAGCTCAAGGCGCCCCAGCGGTTGTGGGCGAGCGTGGCGCTGCCGGCGCGGTGCAAGGCGCGCAGCGGCAGCAGCAGGAAATAGGTGGGATAGACGAAGGCATTGCGCGCGGGCCGCAGGCGGGTGTGTCGCACCTGGCCAAACCCGATCAGCGGCTGCGCGGGTGCGTCGGCCAGCGGATGGGGCGCGCGCGCAGTCATGTGACCGCCTCGGTCGTACGCACCGGCACGGGCGCTGCATCGGCCGCCCCTTGGGTTTGCGCGCGCAGCGCGCGGCCCGCGGCGAGGCCGGCCTTCAGGCCGTCTTCGTGGAAGCCATACCCCATCCAGGCGCCGGCGAACCAGGTGCCACGCTGGCCCTGCACCTGGTGCATGCGGGTTTGCGCGCGGATGGCCGCCAGGTCGAAGACGGGATGCGCGTAGTCGTACTCGCCCATCACATGCGCGGGGTCGATGGCGCGCACCGGATTGAGCGAGACCACCACCGGCTGCGTCCAGGGCAGGGGCTGCAGCTGATTGAGCAGGTAGTGCAGGCACACGCGCGCTTCATGGGCGCTGTCGGTGCCGCGTTCGTAGTTCCAGGCGGCCCAGGCCTTGCGCCGCTGCGGCAGCACCGAGGTGTCGGTGTGCAGCACCGCGCGATTGGGCTGGTAGCGGATGGCGCCCAGCAGATCGCGTTCCAGCGGCGAGGCGTCGGACAACAGGGTCAGGGCCTGGTCGCTGTGCGTGGCCAGCACCAGGCGGTCAAAGTGCTGGGTGCCCGCGTCGGTGCGCACCTGCACGCCCTGGGCATCGCGCGTGATCGCGCGCACGGGGGTGGCCAGTCGTGCCTCATCGACGCCGGCGACGATCTTGCGCACGTACTGGCGCGCGCCGCCGCGCACCGTCCACCAGCGCGGGCGGCCGGTGACCTGGATCAGGCCGTGGTTGTGGCAAAAGCGAATCATGGTGCTGACCGGGAACTGCAGCATCTGGTCGGTCGGACAGCTCCAGATGCATCCGAGCATGGGCAGGAAGTACCAGTCGCGAAATTCTTTCGAGAAGCGATGCTGCTCCAAAAAGGCGCCCAGGGGTTGCATCAGGGCCGCATCGGCGTCCGATTGCGCCAGGTGCGTGGCCAGTTTGTTGAAGCGAACCAGATCGCGCAGCATGCGCCAAAAACGCGGGCGCAGCAGGTTGCCACGCTGGCTGAAGACGGTGTCGAGGTTGGTGCCGCTCCACTCCAGGGCCTGTCCGCCCAGGGCCTGCGGCACCTGCACCGAGAAGGACATGTCCGATGCGGCCGTCGGCACGCCCAGTTCTTCGAACAGGGCGATCAGGTTCGGGTAGGTGCGCTCGTTGAACACCAGAAAGCCGGTGTCTACGCCGTGGGTGACGCTCTGTCCCTGGGGGTCAGGCAGGGTGACATCCACCGTGTGGGTGTGGCCGCCGAAATAGTCGCCCGATTCAAACAGGGTGACGTGGGCGTGACCGCGCAGCGCGTGGCAGGCCGCCAGGCCGGAGATGCCGGAGCCGACGACGGCGACCTTCAACAACGCGGCGCCCCTGTGGGCCCTTGGGGAAGAGAGAAAGGCTGCGAAGCGCCCCGAAACGAAAAAGGGAGAGAGGGAGGAGGAGAAGAACCGCCCCGGGATTTCAGTCCGGCGCAGAGCGCCGATCCGACTTCGCAGCCATAAGCCTTGGAAAGACCCAGCCGTTCAGCGGTTCCTGCGCAGAGATCAGCAAGCGTGTGCATGAAGGTGTCGGGCGGGTTGAACTGTCCAGTCTGCATTATGACCGCTCAGTTTTTGCCCTGCAAGCCCCCCGCCGCCAATTGCCGTTCGATGGCCCCAACCAAGGTGCGGTCTGTGGGGCCGGTCATGCTCGTGTAGTTGGCGATCACTTTCCCGTCGCGGCTCACCAGATATTTGTGGAAGTTCCACAGGGGCGCTCGGCCACTGTCGGCGGCGAGCTGGCGAAACAGGGGGTTGGCATCGCTGCGGCGGACGGCTGATTTGGCGAACATGGGGAACTTGACGCCGAAGGTGTTCTCGCAAAAGTCCGCGATGTCCTTGTTGTTGCCCTTTTCCTGGTCGAAGTCATTGGACGGGAAGCCCAGCACCACCAGGCCGCGGTCTTTGTAGCGGGCGTGCAGGTCTTCCAGGCCTTTGTATTGGGGGGTGAAGCCGCAGTAGCTGGCCGTGTTCACGATCAGCAGGACCTTGCCGCTGTATTGGCACAGGGACTGCGGCTTCTCGTCTTGCAGACGGGGAAAGGTGTGATTCAGGAGGGGCGGGCAGGTGGCGGCCTGCTGCGCCCAGGCTGCACCCATCGAGCCGGTCAGGAGCGCGCAGGCGATGAGGAGGTGTTTCATGGGGGTCGGGATCCTGGACAGCGCGGGGAGGCCACATTCTGATCGAGCCGAAAACCCCCTCATCAGAAGGGGAAAGCCCGCCCCGACGGGTCCGACTTCGATAACCCGATGGATTTAAATCCCGGGGCGGCCGCTTAAAATTCCAGCAGCCCTGAAAACTGCCATGCTCTACCCTGAATTGTTCAAGCAGCTCGAGTCCGTCCGTTGGGACATGGACAAGGACATCCCCTGGTCCACCTTCGACGCCTCCCAGCTGTCGGACGAGCAGGCCCAGACCATCAAGATGAACGCGATCACCGAGTGGTCGGCGCTGCCGGCCACCGAGATGTTCTTGCGTGACAACCGCAACGACAGCGACTTTTCGGCGTTCATGTCGATCTGGTTTTTCGAGGAGCAAAAGCATTCGCTGGTGCTGATCGAGTACCTGCGGCGCTTTCGGCCCGACCTGGTGCCCACCGAACAGGAGCTGCATGAGGTGCGCTTCGAGTTCGAGCCCGCCCCGGCGCTGGAAACGCTGATGCTGCACTTTTGCGGCGAGATCCGCCTGAACCACTGGTACCGCCGCGCCAGCCAGTGGCACACCGAGCCGGTGATCAAACACATCTACAACACGCTGAGCCAGGACGAGGCGCGCCACGGCGGTGCCTACCTGCGTTACATGAAGCGGGCCATTCAGAACTGCGGTAACGAGGCCCGTGCGGCGTTCGCCAAGATCGGCGTGCTGATGGCCAGCGCCCGGCGCACCGCCCAGGCTCTGCACCCGACCAACCTGCACGTGAACAAGAACCTGTTCCCGCGCGACACGATCCAAAGCCGCCTGCCCGATCCGAAATGGCTGGAGCATTGGCTGGACAAGCAGATCAACTTCGACGCCGTGTGGGAAAGCAAGGTGGTGGATCGCATCTTGCACAACATGAGCCTGCTGATGGAGCGCAGCTTCCCCAGCGTGCAGGAGCTCAATCGTTACCGCAAGGAAATGATGGCGGCGGTGGGCCAGAGCGGCGCTTCGCCGACGGCTGCTGCGGTCTGAGCTCGTTTTTAATCCGAGACAGACGCCGAGCGCGCACCCCCACGCCCTAGCCGTCGCTGCACCCACAGCCCCAGGTCGTCGATGTAGGTGAACACCACCGGGATCACCAGCAGGCTCAAGACCGTCGACGTGATCAAGCCGCCGATCACCGCGATCGACATCGGTGAGCGAAAACTCGGATCGGCCGCGCCCCACCCGATCGCGATCGGCAACATGCCCGCGCCCATGGCGATGGTGGTCATGATGATGGGCCGCGCGCGCTTGTGGCAGGCATCGAGTAGCGCGTCGAAGCGACTCATGCCGTGATCGCGCCGCGCCACGATGGCGTATTCGACCAGCAAGATGGAGTTCTTGGTGGCAATCCCCATCAGCATGATCAGCCCGATCAGCGAGGGCATGGAAAAGGATTTCTGTGCCAGCAGCAGTCCGACGAAGGCGCCACCCAGTGACAGCGGCAGGGCCGCCAGGATCGTGACCGGATGCAGGAAACCCTTGAACAACAGCACCAGCACGATGTAGATGCACAGCACGCCCGTGAGCATGGCCAGACCAAAGCTGGCGAACAGCTCGCCCATCACCTCGGCGTCGCCCACTTCCACCACCTTGACGCCCGCCGGCAGGTTGCGGATCGCAGGCAGCTGCTGCACCTGCGACACCACATCCCCCAGGGGCAGGCCAGACAGCTCGATCTCGAAGTTGATGTTGCGGGAGCGGTCGTAGCGGTCGATCACCGCCGGCCCGCCGGCCATCTCGAGCGTGGCCACCTGCCCCAGCATGACCGGGCCGCGCGTGCCGGGCACCGCCAGGCGTTCGAGCACCGACAGGTCCTGCCGCGCCGCCGCGTCGAGCTTGACCACGATGGGCACCTGGCGCTGCGAGAGGTTCAACTTGGGCAGCTGCGCGTCGTAGTCGCCCAGGGTGGCCACGCGCAGCGTCTCGCCGATGGCCGCACTGGTGACGCCCAGATCGGCGGCGCGCGCGAAATCAGGCCGCACCGCGATCTCGGGGCGGATCAGGCTGGCGGTGGAGGCCACACTGCCCAGGCCCGGGATGGTGCGCAGGTCTTTCTCGACGGCCAGTGCGGCGGCGGACAGGGCCTGCGGGTCTTCGCCGGTCAGCACCAACACGTATTTCTCGCCCGAGCCGCCCAGGCCCACCTTGCTGCGCACGCCAGGGACGGCTTCGAGCGCACTGCGGATCTGGTTCTCGATGCCTTGCTTGCGCGGGCGCTCGCCGCGATCGGACAGCAAGAGCGTGAGCGTGGCCTTGCGCACTTCGGCTGCGCCGGAGGCGGCAAAGGGATCCGAGCCCGCGCTGCCGCCACCGATCGTGGTGTAGATGCTTTTCACATGCGGCACCTGCGCGATGCGTTGGCGCGCGTGTTCGGCGGCCTCGCGCGTTTGCGCCAGCGTCGCGCCCGGAGGCAGCTCCAGATAGACCTGCGTCTGCGAGTTGTCGTCGGGCGGGATGAAGCCGGTGGGCAGCAGCGGGATCAGCGCGATGGAGCCGACGAAGAACAAGGTGGACATCACCATTGTGGTCACGCGGTGCTGCATGCACCAGCGCGCCAGGACCATATAGCGTTGCAGCCAGCGTGGCTCGACTTCGGCGGTGACGATGGGTTTGAGCAGATAGGCCGACATCATGGGCGTGAGCACGCGCGCCACCACCAGCGAGGCGAACACGGCCAGGGCCGCGGTCCATCCAAACTGCTTGAAGAATTTGCCGGCAATGCCACTCATGAACGCCGTGGGCAGGAACACCGCCACCAGCGTGAAGGTGGTGGCGATCACCGCCAGGCCGATTTCGTCGGCGGCCTCCATCGCGGCCTGATAGGGCGTCTTCCCCATGCGCAGGTGGCGCACGATGTTCTCGACCTCGACGATCGCGTCGTCCACCAAGATGCCGATCACCAGCGACAGCGCCAGAAGGGTCACCACATTGATCGAGAAGCCCAGAACGTACATGCCCAGGAAAGCGGGAATCGCCGACAGCGGCAGTGCCACCGCCGACACGAAGGTGGCGCGCCAATCGCGCAAGAACAGGCCGACTACCAGCACCGCCAGCAGCGCGCCTTCATAGAGCAATATCAACGAGCCTTCGTACTCCTCTTGCACCGGGGTGACGAAGTCGAAGGCCTGTGTGAGCTCAATGTCGGGGTGGGCGGCGCGCAGCGCGTCGAGCGCGCGGCGCACACCCGCGCCGACTTCGACCTCGCTCTCGCCACGGCTGCGGGCCACTTCGAATCCGACCACCGGCTTGCCATCGAGCAAGGCCGCCGATCGTGGCTCGGCCCAGGTGTCGCTGATGGTGGCGACATCCTGCAGGCGCACGCTGCGGCCGCTGCCGGCCAGCGGAATTTCGATCAGGCCGATCTCGCGCGCGGTCTTGACGGTGGCCAGGGTGCGCACCGGCTGCTCGCTGCCGCCCAGGTCGGTGCGCCCGCCCGTGCTTTCCTGTTGTACCTGCCGCAGCTGGCGCGAGACTTCAGCCGCAGTGATGCCCAGGGCCTGCAGGCGCTGCGGATCGAGCGCCACGCGGATCTCGCGCGTGACCCCGCCGACGCGCGTGACCGCACCTACGCCCTTGACGGCGAGCAGCTTGCGTGAGACTTCGTTGTCGACGACCCAGGACAGGGCCTCGTCGTCCATCGCCGGGGCGCTGGCGCCCGCGCGCGGAACCGAACGCAGGGTGTAGGCCAGCACCGGCTGGCCGGCCAGATTGAGCTTGGTGATGGCGGGGTCACGCAAATCCGCCGGCAGGTCGGCGCGAATGCCGGCGACGGCCGAACGCACATCGTCCACCGCCTCTTGCACCGGCTTTTCCAAGCGGAATTCGGCGGTGATCGTGGCCGCACCGTCTTGCACCTTGGTCGTGATGTGCTTGAGGCCCTGCAGGCTGGCCAGGCTGTTTTCGATCTTGCGCGCGACGTCGGTTTCCATCTGCGCCGGCGACGCGCCGGGCAGTGTGGCGCTGATGCTGACGGTGGGCAGATCCAGGTCGGGGAAGTTCTGCACCTTCATCGCCTTGAAGGACAGCAGCCCCGCAAAGGTCAGGAGCACGAACAGCATCACGGCCGGAATCGGATTGCGTATCGACCAGGCGGAGACGTTGATCATCGCGACGTGCTCCGGGGCTTAACGTGCGGGGGCGGTGGCGGGGACGACGCGCACCAGATCGCCCTCGTTGAGGAAGCTGCCGCCCGAGGCGACGATACGCGTATCCGCCGGCAGGCCGGCGCTGATCTCAATGCGATCCGCCACCACGCGGCCGGTTTGCACCTTTACGGCGCTCACGCGGTTGTCGGGGTTCAGGCGCATCACGTAGCTAAACCCTTCGCGCACCACCACGGCCGCTTGCGGCACGGTCATGGCGGGGGTTGCGCCTAATGTGAACTCGCCGCGCGCGAACATGCCGGGCAGTGCTGGCGCGGCGCTGCCCGCGACCGGGGTCACATCGACGTACACGAGCGCGGTGCGAGTTTGCGGATCCACGGTCGGACCCACCATGCGCACGCGCCCCTGCAGCTTCGCGCCGCTGGCGGTGGTGAGCGTGGCGGACGTGCCAGGAAGGACCCGCGCGAGCTCGGCGCTCGTGACTTCGGCGCGCCACTCCAGGCGCCCCTGGCGAATGAGGCGAAAGAGTTCGGTGCCGCTGGCGACCACGGCGCCCACCGTGGCCTGACGGGCCGAGACGATGCCGTCGTCCGGCGCGAGCACCTGGCTTTGCGCCAGACGCGCCTGCTGCACCTGCGACTGCGCTCGGGCCGCTTGCAGGCGGGCCTGGGCGGTCTTGTCGGCGGTGAGGTACTGGTTGATCTGCGAGGCCGACAGCGCCCCGCTGGCTTGCAGGGTGCGCGCGCGTTCCGCATTGGCCGCGGCTTCGGCAGCCGCCGCTTCGGCCTCAGCCACCGTGGCACGCGCTTGCGCCGCTTCCGCGATCAGCGTGTCGGTGGCGAAGACGGCCAGCACCTGTCCCTTGCGCACACGCTCGCCCACGTTGACCCGGACCTCGGCCAGGCGCTGCCCGCCCGCTTCAGCGCCGATGCTGGCCTCTTGCCAGGCGGCGAGGTTGCCATTGGCGGCCAGGTTCTGGGCCAGACGCGTGGTTTGCGGCGTGACCACCGCCACGCTCAGAGCGGGCTTGGGGGCCGCGGCGGGCTTGTCCTGGGCGGTGCTCAGACCGGCGGCCACGCACAGGGCCGTGACGCACAGCACGGCCAGGGTGCTGCGCAGGGGGTGGGGGCGGGCAGACATCGGATGCATGGTTCTGTGAGGGCTGTAGGGTCGCAAGGGGTCGCAAGGGTGCGCTCAGGGCGGCGTGCCCAGGGCGGTCTGCCCTTGCCAGCCGCCGCCCGCCGCGCGGTAAAGGCGGATCCAGGCGTTGTGCAATTCGCGTTGCAGGCCCACCAAGGCGGTCTCGGCGGCCAGTTGCGAGCGCCGTGCGTCTTCGAGTTCGACCAGACTCGCCAGGCCCGCGCGATGGCGCGCCTGTGTGGCGACGAAGGACACGCGAAAACCGTCGGCAGCGGCGCGGGCATCACCCACCCGCGCACGGGCGCTGTCCAGATTCACCAGGGCCTGTTCGACTTCACTCACGGCTTGTCGCACCTGCGCGCGGTACAGGCTCACGGCCTCTTCGTAGCGGGCCTTCGCCGCCTCGGTGTTGGCGGCGCGTCGCCCGGCGTCAAGCACCGGCAGCGTCAAGGTCAGCGGGCCGATGGACCAGGTTTGCAGATCGGTGGTGGCGCCGCCGGTGCGCACGGTGTTGGCGGTCACGGTGCCCGCCAGTGACAAGCGCGGGTAGCGATCGGCCAGTGCCGCGCCCACCTCGGCGCTGGCCGCTGCGATGGCGAGCTCGGCCTGCCGCACATCGGGACGCTGCGCCAGCACCTGCGCGGGCACGGTGCTGACGGCGAACAGCGCGTCGGCCACGGGCGGCTGCCAGGGCGCGACCAGGCGCTGCATCAGGGCGACTTCGTCGATGCCCGTGAGCGCGGACAGCACCTTGCCTTCCACTTCGCACTGCGCGCGTTGTTGGCGCAGGCGCGCTGAAGCTTCGGCCGCACTGGCGCGCGCGAGGGCTGCAGTGGCGGGTGCGGTGAATCCGGCTTTTGCGCTCAGATCGGTCAGGCGCGCGGTCTCGGCGCGTGAGGCGGCGTCGTTTTCGGCGACGACGCGTTGCTGCACGCAGGCGCGCAGGCCCAGGTAGGTGCTGGCTGCTTCGGCGGCCACGCTCACACGCGCCTCATGCCAGCCCGCCTGCGCGGCGGCCAGGCGCGCCTGGCCGGCCTGCACGGCATCGCGTTGGGCGCCGAAGAGGTCGATTTCCCAAGCGGCCTGCAGGCCGGCTTGCGCGCGGCTGGACAGGGGCAGGGGGATCAGGGTGTTGCCGCGTGAGACGGCCAGCGAGGCATCGACCTGCGGTGCCAAGCCGGCTTCGGCCGCCACGCGTGTGGCCTGCGCCTGCGCCACCCGTGCGCGCGCGCTGGCCAGCGAGGGGCTCACGTCCTGGGCGGCGGCGATCAGCTCGCCTAGCAGCGGGTCGTTCCATTGCGCCCACCAGCGCGCCAGGTCAGCCGACTGACCGCCATGGGGCAGCGGCGCTTGCCATTGCGCGGGCACCGGCGCGCCCACGGCGGCGGGCGGCCGGGGCACGGCGCAGGCGGCTAGCCACAGGGGCAGCGCGCAGGCCGTGGCCCATCGACGGGGGTTCATGCGGGCACGGTCCATGGGGGAGATGACGCGGCCTGCGGTGCGCGCCTTAGCCGAACACCGCGCGCCAGAGGGCGAGCACCGCATCGCGCTCGGCGACCATCTGCTCGCTGGGGACCTGGGTCGGGTGCTCGTTCAAGCGTGCGGCGTGTTGGGCGCGGCGCAGGTTGCGGTAGGCATCGGCGGCCGCGGCGCCCACCCCCGCGGGCAACAGGCCGCAGGCTTCGGCCCTTTGCAGCAGCGCGATGTTGCCGACATTGGGAATCAGCTCGGGATGCGCAGCCGACTGCGACAGCACGAGAAACTGCATCGCGAATTCAGCGTCGACCATGCCACCGGGGCTGTGCTTGACATCGAAGTGGCCCGCCTCGACAGGGTGGGCCGCGGACACCTTGGTCCGCATGGCGACGATCTCGGCGCGCAGGGCGGCGGTGTCACGCGGCGCGCTGATCACTGCCTCGCGCACCGCGTCAAAGCGCTGGGCCAGTGCCGGCTCGCCCAGCACGAAGCGGGCACGCGTCATGGCCTGGTGCTCCCAGGTCCAGGCAGTGTTGCTGCCGCGGTTTTGCTGGTAATTGGCGTAGGCGTCGAAGGAAGTGACCAGCAGGCCCGAGCTGCCGTTGGGGCGCAGCGCGGTGTCGATCTCGAACAGGTCGCCTTCGGCGGTCTTGGTGGTGAGCCAGTTGATCAACTTGCGCACGAAGGCGGCATAGGTCTCGGCCGCGGCCTCGTGCGCGTCTTCGTAGACGAAAACGATGTCCAGGTCACTGCCGTAACCCAGCTCTTTGCCACCGAGCTTGCCGTAGCCGATGATGCCAAATTGGGGCACGTCGCGATGGCGCGATTTCAGACGCTGCCAGACCCACTGCGAGGTCACGCGCAGCACCGCGTCGGCCAGCGCGCTCAGGTCGTCGGCGACCTGTTCGACGGTGAGCCGACCCTCGATGTCGCGTGCCAGCGTGCGAAACACTTCGGCGTGGTGGGCGCGCCGCAGCAGGTTCAAAAGCGTCTCGTCGTCGTCCTCGCCGGTGCGCGCCAGGGCCTGGCGGCGCTGTTCGAGTTCGCGCTCGAAGTCGGCG
>JBIKUT010000257.1:0-3870 GCA_044347465.1 Ramlibacter sp. | reverse complement strand
AACGGCGCCGGATTCGACTGGGACCTGGAGGCGGCCAAGGACTACACCGCCCTCTTCGGACAGGGCCCGATCACGGCGGACACCGGTATGAACCGCATGAAGATCGCCGTTGAATGGGCGCGCACCCACGGCGCGCGCCTGGCCCTGACCGAGACGGGCATGCCGATCGACGATCTGCGTTGGCAGGAGGCGTTTCGCCGGTTGGTCAATCTGTGCGTGTCGCAGGGCGTGGAGATCCAGACCTGGATGGGAGGCAGTCACTGGGCGGCGCGCAATCACGCGACCAACCACGCGCCGGGCTGGCACCAGAACCGCACGCTCGATCCGCTGGTGGCGGGGCCGCTCAAAGCGGCGGCGGGCATCGACCAGGCGGTGCTGTTTGACGATGTGGTGTCAGTTGCGACAGGTGGCGCCGTGCAGATCGCGGTGTATGCGCGGGGCCATCTGGCGCAGCCTTTGTCCCTGCAGATTGCCAGCGACGCGGGTGGCAGCTTCAACAAGACTGCGCTGGTCATTCCGGCGGGCGCGAACGGCGAGGACCGATTCACGTTCACGCCCGCGCCTGACTCGGTCACCACGCTGACCTACACCAGCGACCGGTCCGGACAGCCACTACCGCCCGCGCGGACGATCTACGCCTTAGCCGACCCCTTAGCGCGCGCGGCGACGCAGCCCCGCGAGGCCGCACTCACGCTGATCACCCGTTACCGCGCCTGCAAATGGGATCTGGCCGACGGGTACACCGACTTCATGCTCGGTCGACCCGCAGGCGAGGGCGACGTCGTGCGCGCTATCGCCGATTCCGGCTGGGGCTCCAGCCCCGGCAACGCGATGGAGATGCTCAATTGGATGAACCAGGACGGCCCGGACCGCGGGCCGCTCCGTCCTGCGACGATGCGTACGGGCGGCGATCGCAAGCGCGCTGATCTCTCGGCACCGGGTTGCACCGGCTTGTGGTGCAAGAAGGTCATCCCCGGCGAAACCTTCCCCAACCCGCGCAACCGCGTGCCCTACAACCTGGCGGACCCGCATTTCGTGATCGCGGTGGTGAGCGTCTCCCGGCCTGACCAGGCTGGCACGGTGTTCCACGCGGGCACCACCGGGGGCTACTGGTTCTCGGAGCTGGCGTTCGTCAATGGCCTGCCGCAGGCGCGCTGGGAGGACACGCGCGGTCGTGGGGCCTACCTGACCAGTCCCGATCGCCCCACGCCAGGTGTCCCGCTGGCGATGTCGCTGGTGTGTGCGCCGGGGCGCCAGGCGCTGCGCGTGAACAGCAGGGTCATCGCCGCCGGCGCGGTGACCCTCGAGCCTGCACCCTTCGAAAACCTCATGATCGGCTGGGGAGTCCGAGGCCGCAATCCCCAGCCCTCCTTCGGCGGTGAGGTCTATGGCGTCATCGCCGGCGCCGGCACGCCCACCGACGCCGAGATGGCGGTGATGGAGAGTTACCTGCTGGAGGTCGCCGGCACGCCTTGAAGACCTGCGTTGCCGCATCGGCGACAGGGGTGTTCCCGGATTGCGGCCGCCGCGCGCGGGCCGTTCAATCTGGACCTACGCCTTTAGGAGACTTCCCATGCGCCGTCGTCAACTCGTGCAACTGGCCGCCGCTGCGGCCGCTTTTCCGGCTGTCCATGCGCTGGCCCAATCGGGTCCGTTCCCGAATCGACCGATCCGTCTGATCATCGCCTTCCCGGCTGGCGGCCCCACCGATATCACCATGCGCCAGTTGGCCGAGAACGCAGCCCGCATCCTGGGCCAGCCGGTCGTGATCGACAACAAGCCGGGTGCGGGCGGCGCGCTGCCCGCCACCATGCTGCAAACAGCGCCGGCCGACGGCTACACCCTGGCGCAGACGCCGCTGGGCGTGTTCCGACTGCCCTACACCACCAAGATCAACTGGGACCCCGTCAAGGACATCAGCTATATCCTGAACGTCACCGGCTATGCCTTTGGCATCGTCGTCCCCACCGAGGGCCCCCTCAAGAACTGGGCCGACTTCGTGGCCTATGCGCGGGCCAACCCCGGCAAGCTCACCTACGGCTCCACCGGCACCCTGACCAGCCCGCACCTGACCACCGAGCTGATCGCGCAGCAACTGGGGATCCAGCTCAATCACATTCCCTACAAGGGCAGTGCCGACCTGATGGCGTCCATCCTGGGCGGCAACATCATGGCTGCCGCCGATTCCACGGGCTTTGCCTCGCAGGTGGCCGCAGGCAAGCTGCGTGTGCTCAATACCTGGGGCGACAAGCGCCTGGAGAAATTCCCCGATGCCCCCACGCTGCGCGAGCTGGGCATCAACATCGTGCAGAACTCGCCCTTTGGCATCGGTGCGCCGCGTGGCACCCCGCCGGAGGTGGTGCAGCGCCTGCACGACGCCTTCAAGCGCGCCATGGAAGATCCGAGCTATGTGCAGGCGCTGGCCCGCTTTGACATGGTGCCGATCTACATGAGTTCGGCGGCCTATTCCAAGTTCGCCCAGGACACCTTCGCTACCGAGAAGGCGTTGATCGAGAAGCTGGGGCTGGCCAAGCCCAATTGAGGGTGCGTCAGGCGCGCGCGTCCAGCACGGCGCGCGCCACCTGCGCAAAGCCCGCACCGCGTTCGCCGTCGCTCACATACGTGGGAAGGTGGCGCAGCACGGGCGTGAATCGCCGGATGTTGGCTACGCCCACCGCATTTGGGAAATGCGCGAACATGCGTTCGTCGTTCGTCGAATCGCCCACGTAGACCCAGCGCGCGATCTCGGCATCCAGATCTCGCCCGAGCAGCTCGCGCACGATCCAGCGCGCACCCGAGAGCTTGTCGTGGTCGCCGATCCAGCCGTTGATGTGGATGGAACTCACTGTCGCATGCAAGCCTTGCGCGCGCATCATCGCCACCACCTGCTCGATGCACGCCTGCGGCAGCTGCGTGAATTCGCTGTGGTCGATGGCGATGTCGGTCTCGCGGCCGGCGCTGTCTTGCGCCAACTGCGCGCCCGGCACGGTCTGCACGATCTGGTGGGCCACGTCCTGCAGGCGCTGAAAATTGCGATCGCGGGTGGCTGCGTCTTGCTGATAGAGCTTGCGCAGGCGCCCGTCGGCCTCGCGCACCAGGGCCACTGCGCCGTTCTCGGCCACGATGGCCTGCACCGGCCAGGCCCGGGCGAAGGGCTCACTCCAGCCCACGGGTCGGCCCGTCACGGCCATCACCGAAAGCCCCGCCGCGCGCAGCGCCGTCAGCGCCTGCAGCGCGTCGGCGGTGATGGCGCCCTCGGTGGTGAGCGTGTCATCGATGTCGGTCAGCACGCCCACCAGCGACTGACGATCCGCCAGCGGCCATGCGTGCAGTGGCTTCATGCCCCCCAGACTCATGCCTGCAGCGCGAGCCCTGCGTGTTCGCGCAGCGGGTGAAAGTGGATCTTGGGAAAGCGCTCCTGCGCCAGTCGCACGTCATAGGGCGAGGTGCACAGAAAGGCCAGAGCATCGGCCGCATCTCGCGCCATGCGCTGCGGGTAGGCGTCGGTGAATGCGCGCAGTTCGGCCGGTGTGTCGGCGGTGATCCAGCGCGCGCCGGTGTACTGGCAGCCTTCCAGGCGGATGTCGGCGTCGTATTCGGCCTTCAGCCGGTGCTGCACCACCTCGAACTGCAGCTGGCCCACGGCCCCCAGCAGCATGGCGCCGCCGGCCTCAGGCTTGAACACCTGGATCGCGCCTTCTTCGCCCAATTGGGCCAGGCCCTGCTGCAGCTGCTTGGTGCGCAGCGGGTTTCGCAAAAGCACGGTCATGAACAACTCGGGCGCGAAAAAGGGCAGGCCGGTGAACTGCAGGTTGGCCCCATCGGTGATGGTGTCGCCCAGTTGCACGCCGCCGTGGGTGGTAAAGCCAA
>JBIKUT010000256.1:0-3880 GCA_044347465.1 Ramlibacter sp. | reverse complement strand
ATCCGCTGCCGCAGCAACTGCGCCAGCCGCGCGTAACGCGGGACTGGGTGGCCGGGGCTCAGGACGGGCATCAGGGAAAACCTCTAAGTTTTAAAGTCCTATCTATAGTATCTTTAAAAAAGAACTCACCATTAGGAGAAACGCTATCGTTGCCCGTCTGCGTCATCTCAGCTTCCTGCTGCTGCCCTGGGCCTTGCTGATTGCCCTGTGGCAAGGCGTGGCGACCTCCGGGTGGGTCAACCCGGGCCTGATGCCCACGCCGGGGCAGGTGGCGTCCAAGCTGATCGAGCTGCTGTTCAACGGCCGCCTGGGTATCGACATCCTCAAATCCACCCAGCGCGTGACGCTGGGGGTGGCGCTGGGCATCGCGGTGGCGGTGCCGGTGGGTTTTCTGATTGGTTGGTACAAGGGCGCGCGCACCTTCCTGGATCCGCTGATCAACTTCTTTCGCGCACTGCCGCCCATCGCACTGATTCCGCTGGTGGTCGTCTACTTCGGGATCGACGAGCCAGCCAAGGTGGTGATTCTGTTTTACGCCAGCTTCTTCGCCGGTGTGATCGTGATGTACGAGGGCGTCTCGCAGATCAGCCCCATCTTCATCAAGGTGGCGCGCACTTTGGGCGCCAATGACTGGGAGATCTTCACCCGCGTGATCGTGCCCATGACCACCCCCCACATCCTCACCTCGCTGCGGGTGGCGCTGGGTGTGGCCTGGGCCACGCTGGTCGCCTCCGAGTTGGTCGCGGCGCAGCAGGGTCTGGGGGCCTTGATCCAGAGCGCGGGGTCGTTCTTTCAGATCGATGTGATTTATGTGGGCATCGTGTGCATCGGCGCGGTAGCCCTGAGCATGGACCTGGCGCTGCGCGGGCTGACACGCCGCATGCTGCGCTGGCAAGACCGGGTGGAGGCTCAATGAACGCGCCGCGCATTCAATTCGACAAGGTATCGGTCGACTTCCAGACCGAGACCGGACCGCTGCGGGTGGTGGACGAGGTGTCGCTGGATATCCGCGAGAACGAGTTCATCTGCGTGGTCGGGCCCTCGGGCTGTGGCAAGACGACCCTGATGAACATCCTGGCGGGCTTCGTGCAGCCCACGCAGGGCCGCGTCACCCTGGACGGCCAGCCGGTGCAGGCGCCGGGCCGCGACCGGGGCGTGATCTTCCAGGAGTACGGAGTGTTCCCCTGGCTCACGGTGGAACAGAACATTCTGTTTGGCTTGAAGCTGTCTGGCAGCAAGACGCCGGCGTCCGAGCGCGATGCGGTGTGCCGCAAGTACCTGGAGCTGATGGGGCTTAAGGACTTCGCCAAGGCTTTTCCCAAGACGCTCTCAGGCGGCATGCGGCAGCGCCTGGCGATTGCGCGCGCCTATGCGGCGCAGCCCGAATTTTTGCTGATGGACGAGCCCTTTGGCGCGCTGGATGCCCAGACGCGCTCGAAGATGCAGAACTTGCTGCTGGAGGTGCTGCAGCGCGAGGGCAAGACCGTGATGATGATCACCCACTCGGTGGACGAGGCCGTGTATTTGGCGTCGCGCATCGTGGTGGTGACCGCACGACCCGCGCGCATCAAGGAAATCATCGATGTGCCTTTTGGCTACCCGCGCCACGAGGACCTGCATGAATCGCCCGAGTTCATCGCCATCAAGGCGCATGTACGCGATCTCGTGATGGCGGAATACGAGGCGCAGCAGATGCTGGGCGCCGCCGCCGGATAAGTCAGTTTCATCCCAACCCCCGAGGAGACACCATGGACAAGACCTTCCAACCCCGCCGCCGCCATGTCGTGATGGGCCTGGCCGCTGCCGGCCTGGCGACGATGGGCGCACCCGCCATCGCGCAGCAACGCACCAAGATCCGTGTGGGCTATGTGGACACGCTGGCTGTGACCGGCCAGTTGTGGACCGGCGTGCACCGTGGCCACTGGGCCAAGGAAGGCATCGAGTTTGACCCGGTGAAGTTCAACACCGGCCTGGAGTTGTTCAACGCCATGATCGGCGGCAGCCTGGACATGCTGTCCACCGGCGCGGTGATCTCCAACTTCCCGGCGCGCGGCCAGGGCAAGGCTTTCTTGATCAACAACATCGAATTCGCGACCGCGCAACTCTGGATCCGTGAGGACCAGGGCGTCAAGACCTGGGCCGACCTCAAGGGCAAGAAGATTGCGACCACGCTGGGAACCACCGCCCACGTGTTCCTGGACGCCGCGCTGCGCGCCAACGGCCTGGACCCGGCCAAGGACGTGGAACTGGTGAACCAGGGCATGCCGGTGGCGGTGACCTCGTTTATCTCCGGCGCGGTGCCGGCGGTGGCCCTGTGGGTGCCGTTCAACATGCAGGTGAAGGCGCGCGTGCCGGCGGCCAAGATGCTGGTGGATGCCTCGGCTTACTTCCCCAAGTCCGCGATCGTGGGCGGCTGGGCCACCCGCACCGACTACTTCGAGAAGAACCGTGCCGTCGTGGCCCAGGTGGTCAAGGGCTGGGCCGCGGCCAACGACGATTTGATCAAGAACTCGGCTGCCATCTTGCCGACCATTCAAGCCCAGAACTACGCGCAGGTGCCGCTTGTGGAATTGCAGGAGCAGTTCAAGGCGTCCAAGTACCACACGGCCGCTGAGTGGCGCAAGCTGTATCAAGACGGCACGGCGCACGGCTGGTTGCAGCAGGTGACCGATTTCTATGCGCGCTTTGGCGGCATCCAGAACCCGGTGCCGGCCAAGACGTATTTCGAGACCGGCCTGCTCTTGGACAACGTCAAGGGCTGATCGATGTCTGGCAGCACCGTCGGCCCCTGGGACCACATCGTCGTTGGCGCGGGCTCGGCGGGCTGTGTGGTGGCCAATCGGCTGCTGCGCGCCGGCCGACGTGTGCTGCTGTTGGAAGCGGGTGGAGCCGATCGCTCGATCTGGCTCAAGCTGCCGGTGGGGTATTTCCGCACCATCTTTGACGAGCGCTTCGCCCGCCAGTTTCAGGTGGAGCCGCAGCCTGAGAGCGGCAACCGCCGCATCATCTGGCCGCGCGGGCGCATCTTGGGCGGCTCCAGCTCGATCAACGGGCTGATCTACATCCGCGGTCAGCACGCCGATTACGACGACTGGGAACGCCTGGGGGCGACGGGCTGGTCGTATCGCGACGTGCTGCCGTTCTTTCGCCAGTCCGAGGGCTTTGCCGGGCCAGCCAGCGAGTACCACGGCACCGAGGGCGAGCTGGGCGTGTCCGAGCTGCGCAACGACGATCCGAGCTGCCAGGCGTGGCTGGACGCGGCGCAGGAATACGGACTGCCGTTCAATCCGGATTTCAACGCGGCGACCGACTACGGTGTGGGGCGCTATCAGCTGTCGATCAAAGGTCGCTGGCGCTCCAGTACGGCTGCTGCCTTCTTGCGGCCGGTGCAACATCATGCGGATCTGACCCTGCGCACCGGGGTGCTGGTCTCGCGCGTGTTGATCGAGCAGGGGCGTGCGGTGGGGGTGGTGTGCCGCCAGGGCGGACAGGAGCACACCTTCCGCTGCGATGGCGATGTGATCCTCTCCTCGGGATCGCTCCAGAGTCCGCAACTTCTGCAGCTGTCGGGCGTGGGCCCGGCCGATCATTTGCGCGCGCTGGGCATCCCCGTGGTGCACGACGCGCCCGAGGTGGGCGAGAACCTGCAAGACCACTACCAGGCGCGCACCATCGTGCGCCTGAAAGATCGCATTTCCCTCAATAACCAAGTGCGCAGCCCCATCGGGCTGGCGCGTATGGGCCTGCAGTGGTTGTTCGATGCGCGCGGTCCGCTGACGGTGGGTGCGGGGCAGGTGGGGGGCTTTGGGCGCACCTCGAACGCGCAAGATGGCCGCGCCGATATCCAGTTCAATGTGATGCCGCTGTCGGTGGACAAACC
>JBIKUT010000255.1:0-3892 GCA_044347465.1 Ramlibacter sp. | reverse complement strand
ATTTTTGCCATCTTGTGTATCCGTGTGCGTTAGAACTGCAGGCCCGCTTCACGGGCGGCATCGGCCAGCGCCTTGACGCGGCCGTGGTAGGCGAAGCCCGAGCGGTCGAAGGCGACCTTCTCGATGCCGGCGGCTTTGGCTTTCTCGGCAATCATCTTGCCGATGACCTGTGCGGCGGCGGCGGTGCCGCCCTTGCCAGAAGCGCCGAGCGATTTGCGCACGTCGGGCTGAGCCGTCGAGGCGCACGCCAGGACCTTGCTGCCATCTTCGGAGATGACGCTGGCGTAGATGTGCAGGTTGGTGCGATTGACGGTCAGACGCGCAACGCCTTGCGTGGCAATGCGGATCCGGGTCTGGCGGGCGCGACGCAGGCGCTGCTCTTTTTTGGTCAACATCGTGCGGCCCCTTACTTCTTCTTGGTCTCTTTGATCGTGATCTTTTCGTCCGCGTAGCGGATGCCTTTGCCCTTGTAGGGCTCGGGCGGACGAATCGCACGGATCTCAGCGGCCACTTGGCCCACACGCTGGCGGTCGGCACCCTTGATCACGATCTCGGTCGGAGCGGGGGTGGCGACGGTGATGCCTGCGGGCATGTCTTTGTTGACGGGGTGCGAGAAGCCCACCGCCAGGTTCAGCTTGGCGCCGGTGGCTTGGGCCTTGAAGCCCACGCCGACCAGGGAGAGCTTCTTTTCGAAGCCCTTGGTCACGCCGACGACCATGTTGTTCACCAGCTGGCGCATGGTGCCGCTCATGGCGTTGGCCTCACGGGATTCGTCGGCCGGAACGAAGGTCAGCTTGCCGCCTTCGTTGCTCACCTTGACCAATGCGTTCTGGGCAAGCGACAGCTGGCCGCCCGAGCCCTTGACACTGATCTGGTCTTCTTTGATCGACACGTCCACACCTTGGGGGACGGCGACCGGCATTTTTCCTACACGGGACATGGTTCTGTTCCTTCCCTTAGGCGACGTAGCACAGCACTTCGCCGCCCACGCCAGTGGCGCGCGCCTTGCGATCGGTCATCACGCCTTTCGGGGTGGTGACGATGGCCACGCCCAGGCCGTTCATGACCTGGGGGATGGCGTCGCGGCCTTTGTAGACACGCAGGCCGGGACGGCTCACGCGCTCGATACGCTCGATGACCGGACGGCCCGCGTAGTACTTCAGCGCGATTTCGAGTTCGGACTTGCCGGCTTCGGTCTTGACCTGGAAGCCGTCGATATAACCCTCGTCCTTCAGCACCTGGGCAATGGCCACTTTCACTTTGGAAGCGGGCACGCTCACCGAAGGCTTGGCCACCATCTGCGCGTTGCGGATGCGGGTCAGCAGGTCAGCAATGGGATCACTCATGCTCATGTTGTATCTCCTGCCTGTCTTACCAGCTGGCCTTGATCACGCCAGGGATGTCGCCTGCAAAGGCCATCTCGCGGATCTTGCTGCGGGCCAGACCGAACTGGCGGAAGGTGCCGCGCGGACGACCGGTGATCTCGCAGCGATTGCGCTGGCGAGTCGGGTTGGCGTTGCGGGGCAGTTTTTGAAGGGCCAGGCGAGCAGCGGCGCGCTCTTCCTCGGACTTTTTGACATCGCTGGCGATGGCCTTGAGTTCCGCGTGTTTCTTCGCGTACTTGGCAACCAGTTTGTCTCGCTTGAGCTCGCGCTCGATCAAAGCTACTTTAGCCACGATGTACCTTCAATTCTTGAACGGGAAACGGAAGCCGGCGAGGAGGGCTTTGCACTCTTCGTCGTTCTTGGCCGTGGTGGTGATGCTGATGTTCAGGCCACGCAGTGCATCCACCTTGTCGTACTCGATCTCGGGGAAGATGATCTGTTCCTTGACGCCGATGTTGTAGTTGCCACGGCCGTCAAAGGCGCGCCCGGAGATGCCGCGGAAGTCGCGCACGCGGGGCAGAGCCACGGTGACGAAGCGGTCCAGGAATTCGTACATGCGCGTGCCGCGCAGGGTGACCATCGTGCCAATGGCCTGGCCTTCGCGGATCTTGAAACCGGCGATGGCTTTCTTGGCCTTGGTGACCACGGGCTTTTGGCCGGCGATCTTGGTGAGGTCGGAGACGGCGTTGTCCATGACCTTCTTGTCGGCAACCGCCTCCGAGACACCCATGTTCAGGGTGATCTTGGTGATGCGGGGCACCTCCATCGGGGACTTGTAGCCGAACTTGGCGGTCAACTCAGGGACCACCTTCTCGCGATAGTGTTGTTGCAGTCGTGCCATGGTCATGCTGCCTTGATTTCTTCGCCGGAGGACTTGAACACGCGCACGCGCTTGTCACCCTCGACCTTGATGCCCACGCGATCGGCCTTGCCGGTGGCGGGGTTGAAGATGGCCACGTTGGACTGGTGAATCGGCATGGTTTTCTCGACGATGCCGCCCGTGGTGCCCTTCATGGGGTTGGGCTTGGTGTGCTTCTTCACCAGGTTGATGCCCTCAACGACGATCTTCTCGTCGTCCTTGCGCAGAACCACCTTGCCACGCTTGCCCTTGTCACGGCCGGCGAGCACGATGACTTCGTCGCCTTTGCGAATCTTGTTCATGGCTGTACCTCTTACAGGACTTCAGGGGCCAGGGACACGATCTTCATGAACTTCTCGGTACGCAGCTCGCGCGTGACCGGGCCGAAGATGCGGGTGCCAATGGGCTCCAGCTTGTTATTGAGCAGAACGGCGGCATTGCCGTCGAACTTGACGAGGGAGCCATCGCCACGGCGGATGCCCTTGGCGGTGCGAACCACCACAGCGCTATAGACCTCGCCTTTTTTGACGCGGCCGCGCGGGGCAGCTTCTTTGATGCTCACCTTGATGATGTCGCCCACGCTGGCGTAGCGACGCTTGGAGCCACCGAGCACCTTGATGCACAGGACGGATTTAGCGCCCGTGTTGTCGGCGACTTCGAGCCGGGATTCAGTCTGGATCATTTCAAAATATTCCCAACTTGTATCCAGTGCCGCGACGCAGCACGTCACCGGATCAGTCTTGGGCCTGTCGGCGCCCGATAGCCACAATGGCTGGCCAGGCTTCGATTAGGCAGAAATCGAGTTGTTCACCCCTGAGAACCCTCTGGGAAAGAAAGACTCAACACTCGCCAAAAAATAGGCGAGCCCACGATTATGCCTGAAAACGTGGACGCGTCAAGCGCTTAGTTGGAATTGGCGGGCAAATAGCCGGCGGCCAGGGCCCGGAAATCGGCCTCGCAGGGGTCGGCGCCCGTCTCCTGGCGCAGGAGGGCGGCCACTTCGCCGGCCAGATCGATCGCCAGGCGGGCATCCAAAAACAACAAACGGGAGCGCCGGGCCAGCACGTCTTCGACCGTGCGGGCGTATTCGTGGCGGGCGGCAAAGCGCACCATGGCCTCGGTCAGGCCGCCGCCCAGGAGGCGGTCTGCGCCGGGCAGGGCCTGAACCTCGGCGGCCTCGGTGCCATACAGATGCAGGCCGGGCGGCTGACTCAGGTCGCTGGGAAGGGCCGGCGGCACCTCGCCACCGACCAGACGCAAGTTGGTGGTCACTCCCGTTGAAAGCATTTCAGAGAAAGGCTTTACCAAGCCCGCCTGAACGCATTGGGCGAGCACATCCTGCGCCATCGCGCGGTAGGTGGTCCATTTGCCGCCGGTCACCGTGACGAGGCCCGAGGGGCTGACCTGGACGATGTGCTCGCGGCTGATGGACCGGGTGGCGCCGCCCTCGTCTTGGGCCGGACGCACCAAGGGGCGCAGGCCGACCCATTGGCTGCGCACGTCCTGCCGGGTGGGGACGCGGGCCAGGTAGCGGCCCACCTCCGACAGGATGAGATCGACTTCCTGGGCCTGGGCCTGGGGTTCGCGCGGGAGGTCTTGGCGGGGGGTGTCGGTGGTGCCCAGGATGACCTTGCCCAGCCAGGGCACC
>JBIKUT010000254.1:0-3907 GCA_044347465.1 Ramlibacter sp. | reverse complement strand
TGTCGCAGCTGGCACCCGAGGGCTGCTCGTACTCGACATCAACAACAGGGATCACCGCAGGCATCAGACTTCCTTGGCACGCCAAACCGCGTATTTTCGCAGGTGCCCTCTGGGGCCGCTGCAGACGCCGCCAGCAACCCACCGCCCCCGTCAAAATACGGTCCATGACCCCGCCCTACACCCCTCAAACGCTCACCCACGAGGAGGCGCAGGCCCTGCCCGGCGCCACCGTGCTCGAGTTCGGCACCAATTGGTGCAGCTGGTGCCAGGGTGCGCAGTCCGCTATTGCCCAGGCC
Organism: Ramlibacter sp.; assembly: GCA_044347465.1. Taxonomy (GTDB): domain Bacteria; phylum Pseudomonadota; class Gammaproteobacteria; order Burkholderiales; family Burkholderiaceae_C; genus Ramlibacter. Next base: position 3,611 of record JBIKUT010000254.1, on the reverse strand, counting down.
CTGCAGGGCCACGCTGGCCTGCGTCACCTCAAAATTGAAGATGGCAAGGGCCGCCCGCTGGGGCGCGCCTATGGGGTCAAGCTGTGGCCGACCCTGATCTTTCTCAAGGACGGGCGCGAAGTGGCCCGTGTGGTGCGCCCCGACGCGGGCCCCTCGCTGCGCGACGCGCTGACCGAACTGGACTGAGCCGACGCTCCGCGATCAGCGATCAGCGCTCGGCGCGCGCCTCGCGCCCCATGAGGTCGGCCACTGCAGCTTGCGGCGTGAGCGCGCCATCGAGCAGGGCCACCACTGCGCGCGCAATCGGCATGTCTACCCCCAGGCCCGCCGCCCGTTGCACCACGGTGCGCGCGCAGTACACACCCTCGGCCACATGACCGAGCGACTGCACGGCCTGCGCCAGGGTGCGCCCCTGGGCCAGTTGCAGGCCCACCTGTCGGTTGCGACTGAGGTCGCCGGTGGCGGTCAGCACCAGATCGCCCAGTCCGGACAAGCCCATGAAGGTCTCGGCGCGCGCGCCCAGGGCCAGGCCTAAGCGGGTGATCTCGGCCAGCCCCCGCGTGATCAGCGCGGCCCGCGCATTGAGCCCCAGACCGAGGCCATCGCACAGGCCGGTGGCGATGGCCAACACGTTCTTGACTGCGCCCCCCACTTCCACGCCCACCCAATCTTCATTGGCATACACGCGCAAGCTGGCGCTGTGAAAGGCCGCCACCAGGGCATCACGCACGGCAGCCTGGGGGCTGGCGGCGACCAGGGCGGTCGGCTGGCCGCGCGCCACTTCCAGGGCAAAGCTCGGGCCGCTGAGGGCGCCGGCGGCCAGCCCGGGGGCTACCTCGGCCTGGATCTCGTGACCCAGCAAACCGCGCGGGGGCTCACCTCCCGCCTCGAAGCCTTTGCACAACCAGGTCACGGGCATCGACACCCCGGCCAGCTCGGTCAGCAGGCCTCGCTGGCCCGCCATCGGCGTGGCGATCACCACCAGGTCATGCCCCTGTGCCAGCGACGCAAGGTGCGCACCCTCGCTCACGGTGACGCGCGCCGGCAAGGCGATGCCCGGTAGGTAACGGCGGTTTTCGCGGTCGGCGCGCAGATCACGCGCCTGCTGCGGGTCACGCGCCCACAGCGTGAGGTCATGGCGCGCGGCGGCACTGACCGACAAGGCCGTACCCCAGGCGCCCGCGCCGAGGACCAGGATCTTCATGAGCGCCGCCGGGCCGCCCCAAGGCGCGAGGGCCCCCCCGGGGGGCAGGACGCTACACGGAGTGAGCGGACGTGGGGGCGCATCGCGCAGCCGCCGGGCACCGATCAGGCCTGGGTGATGATGCTGCTCAGGGGCGTTTGCGCATCCTGCGCCTGCTGCTGCTCGAACATCGCCTGGAAGTTGATCTCGGACAGGTGCACCGGCGGGCAGCCCGCGCGGGTGATGAGGTCGGCCACGCTGGCGCGCAGGTAGGGGTAGACGATCTGCGGACAGCCGATGCCCATGATGGCGCCCATCTGGTCGTCGGGGATGTTGCGGATCTCGAAGATGCCGCCCTGCTTGCACTCAACCAGGAACACGGTGCGATCCGCGATCTTGGTGGTGACAGTGGCGGTGACGCAGACCTCGTACACACCCTCGGCGACTTGGCCGGCTTCGATCCCCAGCTGGATATCGACCGTGGGCTGCTCCTGCTCCAGCAGGATAGCGGGGGAGTTGGGTTGCTCGAGCGAGGCCTCTTTCAGGTAGACGCGCTGAATGTTGAAGACGGGGTCCTGGGTATCGGCCATGGCTTGCTTTCGTGGGAATTTTTCGATTATCTCAGGCGCCTTGCAGCAGGGGCATCAGGCCGCCGCGGCCATCGAGGGCGACGAGGTCGTCGCAGCCGCCCACATGGGTCTCGCCGATGAAGATCTGGGGCACGGTGCGCCGACCGGTGATTTGCATCATGTGGTCACGCGCTTGCGCGTCGAGGTCGATACGGATCTCCTCGATCTGCTCGACGCCGCGCGCCTTGAGCAACTGCTTGGCGCGCTGGCAGTACGGGCAGACGGCGGTGGTGTACATCCGGACGGGGGTCATGGCGGCGTCCTTCACGCTTTTTCCAAGGGCAGATTCGCCTCTTTCCAGGCACGCAGGCCACCGGCCAGGATCTGGGCGTTGTCGTACCCCAGCTTGCGGGCCTGCGCCTGTGCGCGCCCGGCGCGCGCCCCCGTGGCGCACACCAGCAGAAGCGGCAAGGATTTGTTGCGGGCCACCTCGGGCAGACGCGACTCCAGCTGCGCCAGGGGCACATGGCGCGCACCTCCCACATGGCCAGCCGCGAACTCGGCGTCGTCGCCCACATCGATCACCACCGCCTTGTCGCGGTTGATCAACTGCACGGCGGCAGTGGGGTTCAGCCCGGGGCCGCCGGCGCCACGCAACACGGGCCACAGAAGCATCGCCCCCGAGGTGATCGCCACCGAGAGAAGCATCCAGTTGTCGATGAAAAAATTCACAAAAGTCCTTGCAGGCAGGCAAACAGCCCTCGATTCTAGAATCCCGGCTTTGTCCTTGACTTCGACAGGCACTTGCCCATGTACAAACTCGTGCTGATTCGCCATGGCGAATCGACCTGGAACCTCGAAAACCGCTTCACCGGCTGGACCGATGTCGACCTCACCCCCACCGGCATCCAGCAGGCCCAGGACGCCGGCCGCCTGCTGCGCGCCGAGGGCTACGACTTCGACCTGTGCTTCACCAGCGTCCTCAAACGGGCCACCCACACCCTCTGGCACTGCCTGGACGAACTCGATCGCACCTGGCTGCCGGTGCAACACTCCTGGCGCCTGAACGAGCGCCATTACGGCGCCCTGCAGGGCCTGAACAAGGCCGAAACCGCACGCGAGTACGGCGACGCACAGGTGCTGGTCTGGCGCCGCAGCTACGACACGCCCCCGCCGCCCCTGACCCCCACCGACCCGCGCTGCGAGCGCGGTGACCGGCGCTATGCCGACCTGACCCCCTCGCAAGTGCCCCTGACCGAGTGCCTGAAGGACACCGTGGCCCGCGTGCTGCCGTTCTGGAACGAGGCCATCGCCCCGGCGATCCGCTCGGGCCAGCGGGTGCTGGTGGCGGCCCACGGCAACTCAATCCGGGCCCTGGTCAAGTACCTCGATGGCATCTCCGACGACGACATCGTGAACCTGAACATCCCCAACGGCATCCCCCTGGTCTACGAGCTCGATGCCGACCTGCGCCCGATCCGCCGCGCCTATCTGGGCGACGCCGAGGCCGCCGCCCGGGCCGCCGCCGCTGCGGGCAGCCACGGTAAGACGTAAAAACCCACGCGGGGCGCGGAACCCCAGGCGAAAAACCGCGTCTGACACCGGCCCGGGTGTATATTGCTCACCCGCAGGACAGGCCCCTTCCATGAGTCAGAAACTGAAGATCGCCGGCTGGATATCCATAGGCGCCCTGGCCGGAGCGCTCACCACCGTCTCGCTGCAAACCGTGGCACGGGGCTCGCTCGCGCCCTTGCCGCTCGAGGAGTTGCAGCAGCTAGCGGCCGTCTTCGGCATGATCAAGACCGACTATGTCGAGCCGGTCGACGAGAAAAAGCTGATCACCGACGCCATCTCCGGCA
>JBIKUT010000253.1:0-3910 GCA_044347465.1 Ramlibacter sp. | reverse complement strand
TGGCCGGCGCTGATCTGGCTCTTGAGGTATTGGAAGTCGGCCAGCTGGATGTCCTTGGCGTGGCGGACCTTGTCGATCACGCGAATCACGGGCGGCGCGAGTTCTTCGGTGCCATCGGGCTTGCGGATGGTGACCGGGATGTCGGTCTTGACGCCACCGAGTTGCTCCAGGAAGTCGATGTGGAAATAGGTGCGACGGAACTCGCCGTCGGTGATGCTCTTGAGGCCCAGGTCTTCCTGGAACTTCACGATCTCGGCGATGGCCTTGTCTTCGACAACGCGCAATTGGGCGGCGGTGAGGGCACCCTTGGCTTTTTGCTCGCGTGCCTCGAGCAGGTATTGCGGGCGCAGGAAGCTGCCGACGTGGTCGTAGCGGGCGGGGATCTTGTTCATGGTCTTGTCTCCGGGCGGGTATGAAAGAGTGACCCGATTATCCGGCTGAAATGAGCGTTGTATACAAAGAGTGCCTGTAAAACTGATTTTTGACCGTTTAAGGCCCGATTAATCCGCAATTACGAGTGTATTTGGGTAGTATTGAATACATGAAAAGCGGCAAGGTGCTCGAAATGCAGGCGTCTGGCGTCGGTGAGCCCGCGGGCTCCCAGGCCGTGAAGGCCCTGCTGCGCCTGCGCGAGATGGTGCTGGCGGGCGAGTTGCCGGCCGGGGCGCGTATTGCGGAACTGACCATCGTCGAGCGCCTGGGGGTCTCACGGACCCCGATCCGCGAGGCTCTGATGCGCCTGGAGCAGGAGGGTCTGCTGGAGGCGCTGCCCCATGGGGGCTATGCGGTGCGCACGTTCTCGGAGCGGGACGTGAACGACGCAATCGAATTGCGCGGCACGATCGAGGGCTTGGCCGCGCGCCTGGCCGCTGAACGTGGCGCCCCTCCCGGCGTGCTGGCCGAGGCCAGCGACTGCCTGGCCGGTATTGACGATGTGCTGGCCCGCCCCGCGCTCGACGACGAGGCCTTTCACCGCTACGTCGCCCTGAACGAGCGTTTCCACGAGCTGCTGTGCGAGATGGCCGGCAGTGCCACGATCCGGCGCGAGATCGAGCGGGTGGTGCGCCTGCCTTTCGCCTCGCCCTCGGGCTTCGTGGTGGTGCAGACCAACTCGCCGCGGGCGCGGGACATGCTGATCGTGGCCCAGGACCAGCATCGCCAGGTGCTCGACGCCATTGCGGCGGGCGAGGGCGCGCGGGCCGAGGCCATCATGCGGGAGCACTCGCGCCTGGCGCAACGCAATCTGCGCGAGGCCGTGCAATCGCGCACCCTCGAGCGCATGCCCGGCATGCGCTTGATTCGACCCCCCCACGACCCGCCAGACACGCCCCTTTCATCCATACACAAGGAGACCCCGTCATGACCCAACGCCGCACCTTCCTCTTGCAGTCCGCCGCTGTCGCCGCCTCGGGCGTGCTACCGCTGGCTGCCCAGGCACAGGCCTTTCCGCGCAAGTCGCTGCGCATCGTGGTGCCCAATGCACCGGGCGGCGCAGCCGACATCACAGCGCGCACCATCGCCCAGGCCATCTCGGGCCCGCTGGGTCAGTCAGTCGTCATCGAGAACAAGGTCGGCGCGGGCGGCGTGGTGGCCGGTGAGTTGGTCGCGCGTGCCGAGCCCGATGGTCACACCCTGCTGCTGGTCTCCAGCGGAACGGCGGTCAGTGCAGCCTTGTTCCGGCAACTGCCCTTTGACACGCTGGCCGATTTCGCCCCGGTGTCGCAACTGGCCAGCTTTGATCTGGCGCTGGTGGTGGCCGAAAACAGCCGCTTCAAGACCCTGCCCGAGCTGCTTGCCTTTGCGCGCGCCAACCCCGGCAAGCTCAATATCGGCACGCCTCAGGTTGGCACCACCCAGAACCTGGCCGCTGAATTGTTCAAGGCCACGGCCGGCATCGACCTGCAGGTCGTGCCGTTCAATGGCACCCCGCCGGTGATCACGGCACTGCGCGCGGGCGAGATCGATGTGGGCCTGGATATCGTCGGGCCGCTGATGTCGCAGATCAACGCCAAGGCCTTGCGCCCGCTGGCCCTGCTCGGTGACAAGCGCAGTCCGTCCATGCCCGATGTGGCGACGGTGCGCGAGTCCGGTGGTTCGCTGGCCGCTTTCAACGTCACCTCCTGGAACGGCCTGTCGGTGCCAGCCAAGACCCCGCCTGCAGCCATTGCCCGCCTGAACGCCGTGATCAATGCAGCCCTGGCGCAGCCTGATGTGCGCCAGAAGCTGGCGGAGCTGACCCTCTTCGCCCAGGGCGGTACGCCCGCCCAATTGGGCGAGCATCTGGCCAGCGACATTCGCCGCTGGTCGGACGTGATCGCACGGGCCAAGATCGCCAAGCAATAAGGTCGAGCCATGCAGCTGAAAAGCATTGGCCTGATCGGCTACGGCGAGGTCGGCAAGACTTTTTCCTCGGGCCTGAAGGTCAAGCCGGGCGTGGTCGCTGTTAGCGCCTGGGATCTGAAGTTCGCCTCGGGCGCGCAAGCATCGGCCGAAAAAGCCCATGCGGCGCAGGCCGGTGTGCAGACCCACGATTCGATGCAGTCGCTGTGCCAGGCCAGCGACTTTGTCATTTCTGCCGTCACGGCCTCCAACACGCTGGCGGTGGCGCGCGAGGCCGCCGCCTTCCTGCGTCCGGGCACTGTTTTTCTGGATCTGAACTCCGCCTCGCCGGGCACCAAGCAGCAGGCGGCCGCCCTGGTGGATGCAGCCGGCGCGCATTACGTGGAGGCGGGTGTCATGACTTCGGTACCGCCCTATGGCATCCGCGTGCCCATGCTTCTGGGCGGCGCACGTGCCGACGAACTGGCGCGCGCCCTGGGCGCCTGGGGACTGGACGCGAAAGCCGTCTCCGATCAACTCGGTGTGGCCAGCGCGATCAAGATGTGCCGCAGCATCATGATCAAGGGCCTGGAGTCGCTGGTCATCGAGAGCTATGCCACCGCTCGTGAATACGGCGTCGAAGACCATGTGCTGCCGACGTTGGCCGAGACCTTCCCCAGCATCGACTGGTCCAAGCAGGGCGCTTATTTCTTCAGCCGTGTGGTGCAGCACGGCAAGCGCCGCGCCGAGGAAATGCGCGAATCGGCCAATACCGTCCGCGAGGCGGGCTTCGCGCCTCTCATGGCCGCCGCCATCGCCGAGAAGCAGCAGGGGGTGGCCGATCTGGCCGCAGCGGGCGTGTTCCAGGGCCTGCCCAAGGACGCGCGCTGGCAGGACTACGCTGACCGTCTGATCGCTGCGCGCAAGGCCTGAGTGGATGTACGACGTCCTGTCGGTCACCGCGCCCATCTACCTGCTGATCGCGGCGGGTTTTGCCGCCACCCGCTGGGGCTTGTTCGAGCGCGTGGACATGCGCGTGTTCGGCAAGTACGTGATCAACCTGGCCTTTCCGGCGCTGCTTTTCAATGCGCTGTCTCAGCGCCAGATGAACGAGGTCATCAATCCCCTGTTCATCGGTGTGTATCTGTGTGGTTCGCTGATCGTGATGGTCGCGGGCATCGTCTGGGCCCGGCGTGTGGTCGGCAAGGGCATGTCCCTGAGCGCCGTCATGGGCATGGGCATGGCCTGCCCCAACAGCGGCTTCATCGGCTTTCCGCTGGTGGCGATGGCGGTCGGGCCCAGCACCGGCGCTGTGGCCCTGGCGCTGGCCATCATTGTCGAAAACTTCTTCCTCATTCCGATCGCGCTGGCCATTGCGGGCAGCGACGCCGAGCAGGGCGCGCCGGGCACGCGCTGGGCGCGTTGGCGTGCGGCGATGCTGCAATCGCTGCACACCGTGGTGCGCAATCCCATGATCCACGGACTCGCCCTGGGCTTTCTGTTCCTGCTTCTGGACTGGCGCTTGCCCGAGCCGCTCTCACGTGCGGTGGGCATGCTGGCGGCTTCATGTTCTGCGATGGCGCTGCTGGTG
>JBIKUT010000252.1:0-3922 GCA_044347465.1 Ramlibacter sp. | reverse complement strand
CAATCAGCTCGATGACGATGTCGATTTCCGGGTTGGCGATGACGGCGCGCGCGTCATTGACGACCTGGGCGTGCGTGCCCACGACGGCCTGCGCCCGCGCGGTGTCGAGGTCGGCCACCATGGTGACGGCAATGCCGCGGCCGGCGCGACGCTGGATTTCGTTTTGATTGCGCGAGAGGACGTGAAAGACGCCGCTGCCGACGGTGCCGATGCCCAGCAGGCCGACTTGGATGGGTTTCATTTGGAGTGACGCAGACGGTAGGTTTCGAGAAATTTGGCGATGCGGCCGATGGCCTCGCGCAGGTCGTCTTCGTGGGGCAGGAACACGATGCGGAAATGATCCGGCGCGTGCCAGTTAAAGCCCGTGCCCTGCACCAGCATCACGCGGGTTTCTTGCAGCAGCTCGAGGAAGAACTGGCGGTCGTCCTGCACCGGATACACCTTCGGATCCAGGCGCGGGAACATGTACAGGGCCGCCTGCGGCTTGACGCAGGTGACGCCCGGGATGGCGGTGATCAGCTCGTAGGCCAGGTCTCGCTGGCGGCGCAGACGCCCGCCCTCGCCCACCAGGTCGTTGATGCTCTGGTAGCCGCCCAGCGCCGTCTGAATGGCGTACTGGCCCGGCACGTTGGCGCACAGGCGCATGTTCGAGAGCATGTTCAGGCCCTCGATGTAATCAGCCGCGGCCTTCTTGTCGCCAGAGACCACCATCCAGCCCGCGCGGTAGCCGCACGAGCGATAACTCTTGGACAGCGAGTTGAAGGTGAGCGTGAGCACGTCGTCGGACAAGCTGCCGATGGCGGTGTGCTTCATCTCGTCATAGAGCACCTTGTCGTAGACCTCGTCGGCCATGAGCACCAGGCCGTGCTCGCGCGCGATGGCCACGAGTTCCTTGAGCAGCGCGTCGGAATACAGCGCGCCGGTCGGGTTGTTCGGGTTGATGACGACCAGGCCCTTGGTGCGCGGCGTGATCTTGCGGCGGATGTCGGCCGGATCGGGCATCCAGCCATTGGCCTCGTCGCACAGGTAATGCACGGGCTTGCCACCGGCCAGCGTGACGGCGGCGGTCCATAGTGGGTAGTCGGGTGCGGGCAGGAGCAACTCGTCGCCGTCATTGAGCAGCGCGTTGGTGGCCGTGACGATCAGCTCGCTGGCGCCGTTGCCCAGGTAGATGTCGTCGAGGGTGACGCCGCCGATGCCTTGTTGCTGCGTGTAGTGCATCACCGCCTTGCGCGCGGCGAAGATGCCCTTGCTGTCGGAGTAGCCCGCCGAGTTAGGCAGGTTGCGGATCATGTCCTGCTGGATTTCTTCGGGCGCATCGAAGCCGAACACGGCGAGGTTGCCGATATTGAGCTTGATGATCTTGTGGCCCTCTTCTTCCATGCGCCGCGCCGCATCCATGATGGGTCCACGGATGTCGTAAAGCACGTTGGCCAGCTTGGCCGATTTCTGGACTGTCTTCAAAGGCCCTCCGAAGGTGCTCTCGCAGGTGAAAACCTATAATTTGACCATAGTTACCGCGCCATGAAGCTGCAGCCAGACCGCTCCCTTGCCCCCACGATCACCGGCCACGGCCCGGGATGGGTGGCCGTCAACGGCGAGCGGATCGGGCACAGCGTCATCCTCACCTCCGACGGCCGCCGCATCGCCTGGTCCGCCGCCAGCTACGAGGCCCTGGAAGCCGCCCATTTCGCCCCGCTGGCCGAGCTGGGCGTCGAGGTGGTCCTGTTTGGCAGTGGCCCCCGCATCCGCTTCCCCCGACCGGCCTGGATCGCCCCCCTGGTGGCGCGCCGCACCGGCCTGGAAACCATGGACACCGCGGCGGCCTGCCGCACCTACAACATCCTGGCGCAGGAGGGCCGCAGTGTCGCGGCCGCGCTCCTGCTGGAACCGCAGGCCTGAGTGGCGCCCCACTGCCCCGGCGGGGATGGGGTCCCATTTGGGTTAAAATTGAGGGCTTCGCGGACTGTTGCGGCCGCCTACAGCGACAAACCCCTGTCACACGAGATATTTATCCATGGCGATCGTTGTCAATAAACTCATTCCGGAGTTCGAAGCCAATGCCACGGGCGGCGTCAAGGTGTCCAACACCACGCACCTGGGTCAGACGGTCGTCTTGTACTTCTACCCCAAGGACAACACCCCGGGCTGCACCACCGAGGCGATGCAGTTTCGCGATAAGTACAAGGATTTCGTCAAGGCCGGCGCCACCGTGTTTGGCGTCTCCCGTGACAACATGAAGTCGCATGACGATTTCAAGTCCAAGCTCGAATTACCCTTCGAGCTGATCGCCGACACCGAAGAAAAAATGTGCCACATGTTTGGCGTGGTCAAGAACAAGATCATGTACGGCAAGAAGGTCAAGGGCATCGAGCGCAGCACCTTCCTGATCGGCGCCGACGGCCTCCTCAAGCAGGAATGGCGCGGCATCAAGGTCCCCGGCCATTCCGACGAAGTCCTCAAGGCGGTCAAGGCACTCAAAAAGGCCAAGGCCGCCTGAACGTGACGTGGGCTGGGCGGCAACAACACCCGCACCCGCCCGATTGCCCCCCCTGGGCGCTTGTGCATAATCAGGTCATGCCGATGTTCCTGACGCCCTGCGTCAACACCGCCAGCCCCGAGAAAGCCGTCCGGCCCGTCCGACGGCTTTTTTACTTTCCCCCCCCCTCCACTTTCGAAAATTCCTCGCCTTATGCCCTTGCCTCCCGCCCCCTCCAAGCGCGCAGCCCTGCTCCCGGCGCAAGCCTACGACGCGCCGGCGCGCTCCTCGCACAAGGCGGCCCGAAAATCGGAAGCGGTCTCCGCCACGGGCAGCCCCCTGCCTGAGCGGCCGCAGGTCGAGGACTTCGCCCCACGCGGCGGCGGCGCCCTGGGCTTCGAGGCTGAGCCCGAGGCCGTCGTCGAGGCAGCCCGCGTACCCGCCACGAGCCGCCGCAAAGCGGCCCCGGCCGCTGCGGGAGCCCCCGCAGCCGAGCCCCGGCCGCGCAAGGCCAAGGCCCGCGCCACCGGCCCGACCAAGCTTTTCGTGCTGGACACCAACGTGCTGATGCACGACCCCATGTGCCTGTTCCGCTTCGAGGAACACGACATCTTCCTGCCCATGATCGTGCTGGAGGAGTTGGATGGCCACAAAAAAGGCATGACCGAGGTGGCCCGCAACGCCCGCCAGGCCAGCCGATCGCTGGACGCCCTGGCCGGCGAACAGGGCGCGGACATCGGCAAGGGCTTGAAGCTGGACACCACGGGCCACCGCGAGGCCGGCGGCAGCCTCTTTTTCCAGACCCAGGCCTTTGCCAACCCGCTGCCCCACAACCTGCCCCAGGGCAAGGCCGACAACCAGATCCTGGGTGTGGTGCAGGCCCTGCGTGAGCAGCACGCGCCGCGCGAGGTGGTGCTGGTGTCCAAGGACATCAACATGCGCGTCAAGGCGCGGGCCCTGGGCCTGGCGACCGAGGACTACCGCAACGACAAGACCATCGACGACCTGGACCTGCTCTATTCCGGCGCCCTGGCCCTGCCGCCCGACTTCTGGGCCCGCCACGGCAAGACGGTCGAGAGCTGGCAAAGCGGCAGCACGACGTTCTACCGAATCGCCGGGCCGGTCGTCCCGAATCTGTTGATCAACCAGTTCGTGTACTTCGAGGCCCCGGGTGAGCCCAGCCTCTACGCCCGCGTGACCGAAATCCGCGGCAAGACGGCGGTGCTCAAGACCCTCAAGGACTTCGGCCACCTGAAGAATTCGATCTGGGGCGTGACCACCCGCAACCGCGAGCAGAACTTCGCGATGAACCTGCTGATGGATCCGGACGTGGACTTCGTCACCCTCACCGGCACGGCCGGGACCGGCAAGACCCTGATGGCCCTGGCTGCGGGCCTGACCCAGGTGCTGGACGACCGCCGCTACACCGAGATCATCATGACC
>JBIKUT010000250.1:0-3940 GCA_044347465.1 Ramlibacter sp. | reverse complement strand
GAACAAGGGCGCTTATCTGGTGGGCAAGATCATCAACGGCTTTAACGAAGTGCCCTTCGCACTGCCGATCTTGCACGGTGACGATGGCAAGTTGGTGATCGACGCCTGCCTCTCGAGCGAGGACGATCTGCTGGTGCTTTTCTCATTTGCGCGGGCCTACTTCATGGTCGACATGGAAGTGCCCTCGGCCTATGTGCAGTTTCTGCGCTCGCTCATGCCGCGCAAACCGCGCGGCGAGATCTACAACGCGCTGGGGCTGGCCAAGCAAGGCAAGACGCTTTTTTACCGCGACTTCCTCTATCACCTGCGCCACTCCAGCGACAAGCTGCGCATCGCGCCCGGCATCAAGGGCATGGTGATGCTGGTGTTTGACCTGCCGTCCTTTCCCTACGTGTTCAAGATCATCAAGGACTACTACCCGCCGCAAAAGGACATCACGCGCGAGCAGATCAAGGGCAAGTATCTGTTGGTGAAGCAGCATGACCGGGTGGGCCGCATGGCCGACACCCTGGAGTACAGCGAGGTGGCCTTTGCCCGTGACCGCTTCGAGGACGACCTGATCGAGGAGATCCGCAAGTTCGCCCCCAGCCAGTTGGAGATCTCCGACCGCGACGGCGACGGCCAGGAGGAAGTGATCATCAAGCACCTGTACATCGAGCGGCGCATGATCCCCTTGAACATCTACCTGCAGGAGGCCTTTGATGCCGGCGACACCGAGCAGGTGGAGCGCGCCGTGATCGAGTACGGCAACGCCATCAAGGACCTGGTGGCCGCCAACATCTTCCCGGGCGACATGCTGTGGAAAAACTTTGGCGTCACCCGCAACGGCAAGGTGGTGTTCTACGACTACGACGAGATCGAGTACATCACCGACTGCAACTTCCGCCGTGTGCCGCCTCCGCGCAACGAAGAAGACGAGATGTCGGGCGAGATCTGGTATTCGGTCGGTCCGCACGATGTGTTCCCCGAAACCTTCGGCCCTTTTCTTTTGGGCAACCCCGGGGTGCGCGAGGTGTTTATGCGCCATCACCCCGACCTGCTCGACGCTGCCTTCTGGCAAAGCCACAAGGCGCGAATCGAGTCCGGCCATGTTTTCGATGTTTTCCCCTACGAGCCTGAAAAGCGCTTCGCCGCTGGGGGCGTTCCCCTTGCGACTCTTTGAATCTGAAAGGACCTCTCATGCCTGAATCCATCGTCATCGTCAGCGCTGTGCGCACGCCCATGGGCGCCTTCCAGGGCGATTTCACCGCCCTGTCCGCCCATGACCTGGGGGGCGCCGCCATCCGCGCCGCCATCGAGCGTGCCGGCGTCGCGCCCGACGCAGTGGGTGAGGTCTTGTTTGGCAACTGCCTGATGGCGGGCCAGGGCCAGGCACCGGCGCGCCAGGCGGCGTTCAAGGGCGGCCTGCCCAAGTCGGCGGGCGCGGTCACCTTGTCCAAGATGTGCGGCTCGGGCATGCGCGCGGCCATGTTCGCCCACGACATGCTGCTGGCGGGCAGCCACGAGGTGCTGGTGGCCGGTGGCATGGAGAGCATGACCAATGCGCCCTACCTGCTGCTCAAAGGGCGCGGCGGTTACCGCATGGGCCATGACCGTGTGTATGACCACATGATGCTCGATGGCCTGGAAGATGCCTACGAAGCGGGCCGCTCCATGGGCACCTTCGGCGAAGACTGCGCCGCCAAATACCAATTCACCCGCGAGGCGCAAGACCACTTCGCCACCACCAGCGTGCAACGCGCCAAGGCCGCCACCGAATCGGGCGCCTTCGCCAAAGAGATCGTGCCCGTCACCGTCAAGAGCCGCGCCGGTGAGGTGGTGGTGTCCGTCGATGAAGGTCCCGGCAAGGTCAAACTGGACAAGATCCCCACGCTCAAGCCCGCTTTCAAGAAGGACGGCACCATCACCGCCGCCTCGTCGTCGTCGATCAATGACGGCGCCGCCGCCTTGGTCATGATGACCGAGAGCACCGCCGAGCGTTTGGGCTGCAAGCCGCTGGCCCGCGTGGTGGGCCACGGCACCCACGCCCAAGAGCCCGAGTGGTTCACCACTGCGCCGGTGGGCGCGACGCAAAAGGCGCTGGCCAAGGCTGGCTGGAAGGTGTCCGACGTTGATTTGTGGGAGGTGAACGAGGCCTTTGCCGTGGTGCCGATGGCGCTGATGCACGAGTTGAAGGTCTCGCACGACATCGTCAACGTCAACGGCGGCGCCTGCGCGCTGGGTCACCCGATTGGCGCCTCGGGCGCGCGCATTCTGGTCACCCTGATTCACGCCCTGCAGGCCCGCGGCAAGAAGCGCGGCCTGGCCACGCTGTGCATCGGCGGCGGCGAGGGCACGGCCATGGCCATCGAGCTGGTGTAATCCGCTCATGTTGCTGACCCCCGACCAGGACATGATCCGCGAGGCCGTGCGCGCCTTCGCGCAGGAGCAGCTGTGGCCCCATGCCGCGCGCTGGGACCGCGAGCATGTGTTCCCGCGCGAGGCGCACCAGGGCCTGGCGGCCCTCGGTGCCTACGGCATCTGCGTGCCCGAGACCTATGGCGGGGCCCAGCTCGATTACGTGAGCCTGGCTCTGGTGATCGAAGAAGTGGCAGCGGGTGATGGCGGCACCAGCACCGCCATCAGCGTCACCAACTGCCCGGTCAACGCGATCTTGATGCGTTATGGCAGCGAGGCACAAAAGCGCCGCTGGCTCACGCCCCTGGCGCGCGGCGAGATGCTGGGCGCCTTTTGCCTGACCGAGCCCCATGTGGGCAGCGACGCCTCGGCCCTGCGCACCAGCGCGGTCCGACAGGGCGACGACTATGTGATCAACGGCGTCAAGCAGTTCATCACCTCGGGCAAGAACGGGCATCTGGCCATCGTCATCGCCGTCACCGACAAGGGCGCGGGCAAGAAGGGCATGAGCGCCTTTTTGGTGCCCACTGACACGCCCGGCTATGTCGTGGCGCGCCTGGAAGACAAGGTGGGCCAGCACTCCAGCGACACCGCGCAGATCAACTTTGACCAGTGCCGCATCCCCGCCGAGTACCGTATCGGCGAAGAGGGCGAGGGCTATCGCATCGCGCTGTCGGCGCTGGAGGGCGGTCGCATCGGCATCGCCGCTCAGAGCGTGGGCATGGCCCGCAGCGCCTACGAAGCGGCGCTGGCCTATGCCAAGGAGCGCCAGAGTTTTGGTACCGCCATCTTCAATCACCAGGCCGTGGGCTTTCGCCTGGCCGATTGCGCCACGCAGCTCGAAGCGGCCCGCCAACTGGTGTGGCATGCGGCCAGCCTGCGCGATGCCGACCGGCCTTGCCTCAAAGAGGCCGCCATGGCCAAGCTCTTTGCCAGCGAGATCGCCGAGCAGGTGTGCAGCGCCGCGATCCAGACCCTGGGCGGCTATGGTTATGTGAACGATTTCCCTGTCGAGCGCATCTGGCGCGACGTGCGGGTGTGCCAGATCTACGAAGGCACCTCGGACGTTCAAAAAATCATCATCCAACGTGCCCTCTGAATCCCCGCGTTTTGACGCCGTCTTGTTCGATTGCGACGGCGTCTTGGTCGACAGCGAACCCATCACCAATGGCGTCTTGCGGGACATGCTGGAAGAAGCCGGCTGGTCGCTCACGCCGCAGGACTGCATCCGCCTGTTCGTGGGAAAAGCGGTCAAAGACGAAAGCGCCCGTATCGAGGCACACACAGGAAAGCCCCTGACCGAGGCGTGGCTGGCGGCATTTCGCGAGCGGCGTAACCAGCAGCTGCTGGCGCGCCTGGAGCCGATACGCGAGGCGCCGCAGGCGGTGGCCGCGGTCTATGCGCATCACGGCGGGAGCATTGCCTGTGCCTCGGGGGCTGACCTGTTCAAGGTCCAACTGCAACTGGAAAAAACCGGGATGCTGCGCTGGTTCGAGGGCCGCATCTTCAGCGGCCACGACCTGCCGCGGTCCAAGCCGCATCC
>JBIKUT010000251.1:0-3940 GCA_044347465.1 Ramlibacter sp. | reverse complement strand
CATGCTGGCCCTGTCCGCACGCGAACCCGAGCGCCTGCCCGGTCTGGACCTGAGCTGCGTCAAGAGCGTGGCCATGGGGTCGGCGCCCGTCACCGATGCCTTGTTCGCCGAGGTGCGAGCCATCTTTCCGCAGGCGCTGGTCGCCAACAACTGGGGCACCACCGAGACCGGCCCCGCGGTGTTCGGCCCACATCCCAAGGGCCTGCCCCGTCCGCCACTGGCGCTGGGCCATCCCTTGCCGCAGGTGGAGGTTCGCCTGGAAGGCGGCGACGCAGAGGGCGAACTGCTCGTACGCAACGGCGCCATCATGCCGGGCTACCTCAATCGCGAAGAAGAAACCCGCAAGCGCCTGGTCGATGGCTGGTATCGCACCGGCGATGTCATGCGCCGCGACGCCGAGGGTTTCTATTACTTCGTCGGACGCGTGGACGACATGTTCGTCTGCGGCGGCGAAAACCTCTACCCCGGCGAGATCGAGCGCCTTTTGGAAACCCACCCGGACGTGGACCAGGCCGCCGTCATCCCGATCGCCGACACCATCAAGGGCCAGATCCCGGCGGCCTTCATCGTGCGCAAGGCCGGCGCCACCGTCAGCGAAGACGACATCAAGGCCTATGCCCTGGCCAACGGCCCGGTCTACCAACATCCGCGCTTCGTGCGCTTTATCGACGAGATGCCGCTGTCGGCCGCCAACAAGATCGACAAGATGCGCATACGCACGCTCGCAGCCGATCTGGGCCGCTGACCCGGCCGCCCTCCCTCGCCCCTTACCTCCGGCATTCCCATGAAAGCACAAGTCATCGCGTCGCACGGCCCCATTGAGAACCTCACCTACCACACCGACTGGCCGCAGCCCGCTGCGACCGAAGGCCACGTGGTCGTGAAGGTGGGGGCCTGCGCCCTGAACTACCACGACCTCTTCACCCTCAAGGGCATGCCCGGGATCAAGATCCCGATGCCGCTGATCATGGGCATCGACGTAGCCGGCACCGTGGCCGAAGTCGGGCCGGGGTGCGGCGACTGGAAGGTGGGCGACCGCGTCCTGGCCGACCCCTACACCCGAGAGAACTACGCGCTCCTGGGCGAAACCAGCGACGGCGGACTCGCCGAGTACTGCCGCGTGCCCGCCGACCAACTGCTGCGCCTGCCCGATAGCGTGAGCTTCGAGAAAGCTGCCGCACTGCCGGTGGCCTACGGCACGGCCTACCGCATGATGGTCGGCCGTGGCGGCCTGCCGCTGGACGGCTCCGCCGCCGGCCAACGCATCCTGATCCTGGGCGCGTCGGGCGGCGTGGGCACCTGCTGCGTGCAACTGGCGCGCCTGAGCGGCGCCGAGGTGATCGTCGCCGCCTCCAGCGAAGACAAGCTCCAACGGCTCGCGCAGCTGGGCGCACACCACGGCGTCAACTACAAGGACGGCGACTTCATGAAGTCGGTCCAGGCCCTGGTCGGCAAGCCCAAGATCGGCGGCGGTGGTGGCGTCGACATGGTCGTCAACTTCACCGGTGGCGACACCTGGGTGCCGTCGCTGCGCTGTCTCACCAAGGGCGGCAAGCTTCTGACCTGTGGCGCCACCGCCGGCTACGACCCCAAGACCGACATCCGCTTCATCTGGACGTTCGAGCTGAACATCATCGGCTCCAACGGTTGGGACCGCAGCGACCTGTACGCCCTGCTGGCGCTGGTCGAAAGCGGGCGCCTGAATCCGCCGGTCGATCAGGTCTACCCCTTGACCGAGGCGGCCGCGGCCTTCCGCTCGCTGGAAGACCGCTCGGCCTTCGGCAAACTGATCGTGATTCCTTGAAAGGCCGACCGTGAGCAAGCTGTCCGGAAAAGTCGCGCTCGTCACCGGCGCCAGCCGAGGCATCGGGCGGGCCATCGCCTTGGCGCTCGCGCGCGAGGGGGCCTTCGTCCTGGTCCACGGCCGTCAGCCCAGCGCGGAGGCCACCGCTGTGGTCAGCGAGATCGAATCGAGCGGCGGCGCCGCGGCCGCTGTGTTTGCAGACCTGCAAGGCGACGACGGCCCGACCACGCTCCTGCAACAGACCGACACCCTCTTGACGCAGCGGCGCGGCGACACGGGCCTGGACATCCTCGTGAACAACGCCGGCGTGATCCGGCGCGAAACGATCGAGTCCGTCACCCACGCCGAATTCGACCGCACCCTCGGCGTGAACTTGCGGGCGCCGTTCTTCTTGATCCAACAGTCGCTCAGTCGCCTGCGCGATGGCGGGCGCATCATCAATATCTCGTCGATGGGGGCCCGCGCAGCCTTTCCGAGCATGGCGGCCTATGCGCCTGCCAAGGCCGGCATCGAGGCGCTCACGCGGTTGCTGGCGGTTCAACTGGGACCGCGCGGCATCACCGTCAACGCCGTCTCGCCTGGGCTGACCGACACCGCGATGAACCGCGTCAAACTGGGCACACCCGCCGCCGAGCAAGTGATCGCCACCATCGCCCTCGGGCGCATCGGTCAACCGGCCGATATTGCCGACGTGGTGGGCTTTGTGGCGTCGGACGACGCACGCTGGGTGACGGGGCAGTGCATCGAGGTCAGTGGCGGACAGAGTTTGTAGCGCGCGGCGCCCGTGCGGGCGTCCCGATTGAGACGGCGAACGATCGCCCATCTAAACTGCCAGCGTGTGCGCTCACTACGAATCCACCCACGACAAGGCCAAGCTCAAACAGGCATTCGGCATTGACCTGCCCAGCGAGCAGGCCCGCCGTGATGTCTGGCCTGGCTACCTGAGCACCTTCCTGCGCCTGAGTCAATATCGATAAGTTCTGCCGCTTGCGAGGGCATCCCTCAGGGAGACTTCAGCCCAAGTTCCCTGACCGCCTCTCGCCAGGATTTCCTCATGCTGGCGTCGGGCTGCGGCACGGTCACCTGATTCCACAAAGCCCTGGCCCATATAAGAACGTACCAGCAGATTGCTCGGATTCTTCTCAATCGCGGACCGGTAGTAAGTGAGCGCCTGATCGAATCGCCCGGTTTTTCGCATCAGGAATCCACGGTAGGTGAGCACGCGGTCGTCCAGTTGATCCGCCATGGCGTCCAATACAAGCGACGCGGCGGTGTATCGCTGCGCATAGGCCAGTTCCCGGACCGCTTGATAGCGATCCGTGTCGCTCAGCGAACTCGACTTCACCGGCACACACTTGCCCGCCTTCTTGTCGTGGATCTGCCCGTCGGGGCAACGTGGGGTGGGTGTCGGCGCAGGCGGCGTCGTGACATCGTCGCCTGCGGCCAACACCACGGGCACAGCGAAGACAGTCAGCGCAATGGCCAGCGCGGCGGTAACGATGATCCTGGCGCGCTGCAGCAAATCATCGCGTTCGTGTCGGTTCATGGGGGCGCTTTCCTTCTTGCGGGCTTAGCTGCCTGCGTGCTTGGCCGTGTTCACCATCTGCATGGCTGAAGCGATCAGGCCGGACACCTCGGTCATATTGCCCGGCACGATCAGCGTGGTCTTGGCGTCTTGCGCCACCTTGCCGTAGGCCTGCACGGCTTGTTCCGCCACCTTCAGTTGCACCGCTTGCTCGCCCCCGGGCTGGCGGATGGCGGTGGCGATGCGCTCGATCGCCTGAGCCGTGGCGTTGGCCATTTCGGTGATGGCCGCGGCATCGCCTTGCGCCTTGTTGATGGCCGCTTGCTTCTCACCCTCGGAGCGGGCAATGAAGGCCTCGCGTTCGCCGGTGGCGATGTTGATCTGTTCCTGGCGGCGGCCTTCCGAGGCCGCGATCAGGGCACGCTTTTCGCGCTCGGCCGTAATCTGGGACTGCATCGCCAGCAAGATTTCCTTGGGCGGGGTGAGGTCCTTGATCTCGTAGCGCAGCACCTTCACGCCCCAGTTCAAAGCGGCTTCGTCGATGGCTGCCACCACTTGCGCATTGATGATGTCGCGCTCTTCAAAAGACTTGTCCAGCTCCAGCTTGCCGA
>JBIKUT010000249.1:0-3944 GCA_044347465.1 Ramlibacter sp. | reverse complement strand
AGCAGACCCATGGCCTCCAGATCGTCCTTCTCCCACTGGATGATGGAGCGATCGGGCATGGCGGCGTTTTCCACCGGCACCAGGCGCGTGAGCTTGTCTTGCGTGAGCACGAAGCCGCCCACGTGCTGACTCAAATGACGCGGCACGCCGCACAGCTCGCGCGCCAGCTGCAACCACAGACGTATCCTGCGTGGCAGCCTGCCGTCGCCTTCAACCGGATCGTCCATCTCGACCCCCACCGCGCGTGCCAGATCCGGCAAGCGCTCCTGCGCGATGTCTCGCTCGAAACCATGATGGTCCTTGGCAAAGGCGTCGATCAAGCGCGTGTCGATGCCCAGCGCCTTGCCTACATCACGCAAGGCCATGCGCGGGCGGTAGCGCACCACCACCGCCGCAATCGCTGCGCGCTCACGCCCGTACTTGCGGTAGATGTACTGGATCACCTCCTCGCGACGCTGGTGCTCGAAGTCGACATCGATATCGGGTGCCTCATGCCGCTCCATGCTGATGAAGCGCTCGAACAGCATGCTCGATCGCTCGGGCGAGACCTCGGTGATATGCAGGCAATAGCACACCAGAGAATTCGCCGCCGAGCCACGCCCCTGGCACAAGATGCCCTGGCTGCGTGCGTAGCGCACGATGTCTTCCACCGTAAGAAAGAACATCTCATAGCGCTTGACCGCAATGAGACGCAGCTCTTTGGCAATCTGCGCGCGATGGTCAGACAGCAGGCCTTGAGGGTAGCGTCGACGCGCGCCGCGCAAGGTCAGGCGCGTGAGCGTGCCGATCGGCGTCTGTCCGCGCGGCACCGATTCGAGCGGGTAGTTGTACTGAATGGAAGACAGCTCGAAGCGGCAACGCGCCGCAACGGCCAGCGTGGCCTGCAGCAACTGCGGCGGATACACCTGCGCCAGGCGCGCGCGATAGCGCAGATGACGCTGTGCGTTCGAAGGCAAGGCAAATCCGCAGTCTTCGATGGCGCGCCCCTCGCGCACGGCGGTCATGACGTCATGCAGCCGCTGGCGTGAGCGCCGATGCATCAACACGCCGCCTGCCGCCACCAGCGGCACGCCACACTGCGCACCCGCCTCACGCAGCCGGTCCAGCCAGCACTCGTCGCCCAGCTCGCCGTGCAAGGCCACCCCCAGCCAGAGCCGCGGGCCCACGCAGTCACGCGCTTGTTGCAGTCCCTCGCGCAGCACGCTCAGGTCCATGGCCTGCGGCGTGTCGCGTGCGGGCAACCACAGGCACTCGCAGCCCGCCAGGAGTGACAGGTCACTGGACGCCCAGTCCACCCGGTAAGCGCCCTTGGGCGCCTGACGACGCGCGGCGGTGATGAATTCGCACAGATCGCCCCAGCCGAAGGTGTTGCGTGCCAGGGCCACCAGACGCCCCTGCGGTAACTCGAATTCGCTGCCGAAGATCAAACGAAAGGGGCGCACGCGTCGACCCGGCCCTTCACGCTCTAAATGCGCCGCCTCCTGCAGGTGTTCCCGCAAGGCGACCTGCGCCTGCACCACGCCGGCCACCGAGCACTCGTCGGTCAAGGCCAGCGCCTCGTAGCCCAGGTTGTAGGCACGCCGAACCAGCTCGCCCGGATGCGAGGCGCCCCGTTGAAAACTGAAATGACTCAGGGCATGCAGCTCGGCGTAGCCAGGCAAGGCGGCTGCGCCCTCGCCCACAGCCTCCTGCGCTGGCAGTACGGGGGGTGCATCGTCTTCCTCGACTTGGGGCGGCAGCAGGGGGCGCGCGGGCGCTTCAGGCATACAGGCCCTGCAAATACCAGCGCGCGGGCGCCGCGGGATCCGGCCCATGTTCGCAGTAGACCCACAGCAGGCCCGCGCGTTCGCTGCGGGCGATGCGGTAATCGCGCACCACTGTGCCATCCGCCTCCCACCAGCCGGTTTCGATGCGTTGGCGTCGTGTGAGTAAGTGCAGCGGGCCTTCGTACCAGGGACGGTGGCCACGCACTTGCAGACGCAGGGGCTGGGGCAGCAGCCAGGGCGGATACAGGCCGTGTGCCAGAGACGCGCTCGATTGGGATACGGCCTGTGCGGGGTCTGTCGCGTCCAGGTGATGCACCGCAGGCTCCCAGCGCTGCATGCGTTCGGGCCGCCAGTCGGCTTGCGGCACTGGCACACAGATCTGGTCCGCGCCCAAGCGCGCCGACAGGCGTTCGACCAGTTGATGCAGGCGTTCGCCGTCAACGGCATCCTCGGGCAGGAAGCCGCGGCTCGCGCCAATCCAAGGCTCGGTCTCCAGGGTGCGCAGTCGCAGGTGATTCGCGGGCGCGGCCAGCGTGGTACGCGCCAGCTGCTCGCCCGTGAGACGACGCAGATGGTCCATCGCCTGCACCGCCTGCGCGGTGCGTACGGTCAAGGTCTGGTGCGTGGGCAAGGCCACACCGTCCAAGCGTCGCAGGTCCAGCGCCCATTGCAACTCGAAGGCGCACACGCCCTGGTGGCGCGCGCGCAGCCACAGCTGCAGTTGCCCGAGCAGGTGCGAGGCTGCATCCAGCAATTCGGGCGCGGTGCTGGCCAGGGTGGGCAAGTCCACGCCTGCATCGAACACCTCGGGCAGGGTGAGCCAGGGATAGCGTTCAGGCCGCAGACCCCAGGCGGCATCAAGCGCATCGAGCAAGGCCGCACCGAAGCGACGCGCCACCGGTCCGCGCGGCAAGGCGCGCAGCGCGCCCCAGGTGTGACAGCCGGTGCGTGCCAGCATCTCAACATGGGGCGTGGCGGCCGTGAGCAGAGGCAGCGGCAGATCGTCGGGCACGCGCGATGGCGGCGGGCGCCCCACCCCCTTCAGTCGCAGCAACGCCAGCGCCACGCCCGAAGTCGGACCCCGCGCCCAGTGCGTCGCAGGCAAGGGGGCCAGCGGGGGCTCGGGCGCAAGCAGCGTCTGCAGCAAGGCCTCGGGGCCGCCGAACAGACGCCAGCTGGCCGAGACCTCGAGCACCAGCGCCTCGTCCACCCGCGCCACGCGCGGCGTGAAGCGCAGGCCTTGCCAGCTCCAGGCCAGGACCGCGTCATCCGACCGGGGTTGCAGCGCGATCCAGTCCATGCGGATCCGGCAATAAGGTGGGGAGCGTGGGCTTGTGCGGGAAACGCAGTGCGCGGGCCTGTAGCCACTGCGCCAGCATCGCCGGCTGCTGCGGCAATCGCACCGGCGCGTTCAGAGGGGGGCCGCGGCGTTTGAGGACATGCACCTCGGGCGCGTCGCCACTGGGCAGCCACAGGCGCAGACGCGCGGGCGAGGCCTGTGCACGCGCGGCTTCGGGCCGCAGCACGAACAACAGGTGTCGGTGTCGCTGTGCGGCCAGTTGCAGACGCCGCAGATCGGCCGACAAGGCACGCGGCAACCAGGCCAGCACCGCAGCCACCTCGGCGCAACGCAGGGCCTGCTCGGTGGCCCACAGGCGCGCGGCAGGCGGCTCGGCCCGCACCCACAGCAGGCGCTCGGGCGGCAAGCCGCGGGCCGCCAGCCCGGGCGTGAAGACCGGATAGGGCGCGCCCACCAAGACGATCGGACCGGCGTGTTGCCGCACGGCCTGCGCCAGGGCGGGGGCGAGCAGCTGCCACACCGGCGCCTGCGCACCGGCTTGCAGCACCTCGACCAACCCTCCGACCGGCCAGCCTGCTCCCGGCAAGGCCGCGTCGAGCGCGGGTAGGCCGGTGGAGAGCGTCTGCGCGCTTTCTGAAGCCAAAGCGTCGGCGCGCCAGATCTGGCCGGCGAGGGCTTCTTCAGCGGGAAAAACGAGGGGGGAGACGGTCATGGAGACTCTTCAAAAGACTGTTTATTTATACAGTATTTTGGGGATTACTGTTGAGTTATCTGGCTTGGGGGTGGCTTTGACGTTGCAACGCGGTGGGCGTGCGGCGTCAGTGATCGTCGGCACACCGACGTGATGCGTGCGTAAGACGTCCGAGAACCAGGGAGCG
>JBIKUT010000015.1:0-14308 GCA_044347465.1 Ramlibacter sp. | reverse complement strand
AAAAAAGCCCGGACAGATGGCGTTGACGGTGATGTTGTGGCGGCCCCACTCACAGGCCAGGGCGCGGGTGAAGTTGATCACCGCACCCTTGGAGGTGTTGTAGGCCAGCATCTGCAACTGCGGCGGATTGCCCCCGAGGCCGGCGATCGAGGCGATGTTGATGATGCGGCCGGATTGGCGCGGGATCATGCAGTGCTTGGCCAGGTGCTGACTCAGGATGAAGTAGCCCCGCACGTTCAGGTTCATCAGCTTGTCCCAGGCCGCCACCGGATGGTCTTCGGCCGGTGCGCCCCAAGTGGCCCCCGCGTTGTTCACGAGGATGTCGACCGACCCCAGGCGCGCCAGCGTCTCGTCGGCCAGACGGCGGATATCGGCCTCCTGGCCACAGTCGGCGGCGATCCACTGAGCGTCGATGCCCGCGGCCTTCAGTTCGGCGGCGGCGGCTTCCAGGTCGGCGGCCTTGCGCGATGTGAGCATCACGCGTGCGCCCGCCTCTCCCAGCGCGTGTGCCATTTGCAGCCCCAGCCCGCGTGAGCCGCCCGTGACGAGGGCGGTCTTGCCTTGAAGGTTGAACAGATCGTTGACGTTGCGGGTCATGGGGATGTCTCTCTGTGTAGGGGAATATCGAATCGGAAATCAGAACGCGTCTTCGGGCATGTCGGCGCAGGTGCGGTCGCGGCGGGCCACCACGCGCAGCCAGGCGTCGATACGCGGCAACTCGTAGTGAAAGAAATACTGGGCGGCATGGCGGCGGCCTGTGTGGGCGGGATCTGCCCGCAGCACGTCCAGCCAGGTCCAGGCGATCACCAGATGCCCGAACGCCTGCATGTAAGGCACCGCATTGGCCAGCGCCTGCCCCGCATCGCCGGTGGCCCAGGCTGCCTTGGTGGCCGCGCCCACTTGCTGCAAGGCGCCGGCGAGCGCGTTGGCGTGGGCGGCGAGTTCGGGCTGCTGCAGGGCCTGCGCAATGGTGGCGTCGATCCGACCCGCCAGTAGCATCAGGCCACGCCCACCTTCCATCGTCACCTTGCGCCCCAGCAGGTCGGCCGCCTGGATGCCGTGCGTGCCCTCGTGGATCATGTTCAAGCGGTTGTCACGCCAGTACTGTTCGACCGGGAAGTCGCGCGTGTAGCCGTAGCCACCGTGCACCTGGATCGCCAGTGAATTGGCCTCCAGACAGAACTCGCTGGGCCAGCTCTTGGCCACCGGCGTGAGCAGCTCCAGCAGCAGCCGGGCCTCATCGGCCGCAGCCGCATCCCCCGTGTGCTGCTCGTCGACCAGGCGGGCGCAATACAGCATCAGGGCCAGCGCGCCTTCGCAGTACGACTTTTGCGCCAGCAGCATGCGCTTGATGTCGGCGTGTTCGATGATGCGCACCTGCGGCCGCGACGGGTCTTTGCCCGCGGCGCCCAGAAGCCGCCCCTGCGGGCGGTTGCGCGCGTAGTCCAGCGAGGCCTCGTAGCCCGCCAGACCCAGCGCGGTCGCGGCCATGCCGATGCCGATGCGCGCCTCGTTCATCATGTGGAACATGCAGCGCAGGCCTTCGCCGGGCTGGCCCACCAGGTAGCCTATCGCCCCAGCCTCGGCGCCATCCAGGCCCGCCCCACCCTGCCCCCGCACCGGGAACTTGCCCTCGCCAAAATTGAGCAGCGTGTTGGTGGTGCCGCGCCACCCGAGCTTGTGATTGAGGCCCGCCAGGGCCACGTCATTGCGCTCGCCGGTCAACCGGCCTTCGGTGTCCACCAGCTTCTTGGGCACGACGAACAGCGAGATGCCTTTCACCCCCGGCACCAGTTGGCCGTCGGGTCCCGGAATTTTGGCCAGCACCAAATGAATGATGTTCTCGGTCAGCTCGTGCTCGCCGGCCGAGATCCACATCTTGTTGCCACGCAGGCGAAAGCGCGGGCCCAGCGGATCGTCGGCGTAGCCCGCGCCATCAGGCACGGCGCGCGTGGCGATATCGGACAGCGACGATCCCGCCTGCGGCTCCGACAGGCACATCGTTCCCGAGAACCGCCCGTTGAATTCGTTGGCCGCGAACACCTGCTTTTGCAGCGGCGTGCCATGCGCCATCAGCAGATTCGCATTGCCCACTGTGAGCAACCCGCCGCCGATGCTGACCGAGGCCTTGCCAAAGAACAGGCCCGCCGCCGCCTCCACCACATAGGGCAGCTGCATACCGCCGACATCGTGGTCTTGGGCGGCACTGAGCATGCCGGATTCGGCATAGGCATCCCAGGCGGCTTTCGTGGCCGCGGGCAAGATCACCCGTTCGCCGTCAAAGCGCGGCTCCTCGGTGTCCACCAGCCGATTAAAAGGCGCGAACTTCTCGCGGGCGATGCGCTCGCAGGTGTCCAGCACCGCGTCAAAGGTCTCGCGGCTGTGGTCCGCAAAACGCGGACGCGACGCGAGATCGCCGACCTGCAGCCAGTCATGCAGCAGGAAGTCGACGGTCTCGCGCAAGGCCATGACGGTCAGAGCACTTCGAACACGCCCGCCGCACCCATGCCACCGCCCACGCACATGGTCACGCACACGCGCTTGGCACCGCGCCGCTTGCCCTCGATCAGCGCATGGCCCGTCAGGCGCTGGCCCGACACGCCATAGGGATGCCCCACCGCGATCGCACCGCCGTTGACGTTCAGGCGATCAGCGGGAATGCCCAGCTTGTCACGGCAATACATCACCTGCACCGCGAAAGCCTCATTGAGCTCCCACAGGTCAATATCGGACACCTTCAGGCCCAGACGCGCCAGCACCTTGGGCACCGCGAAGACCGGGCCAATGCCCATCTCGTCGGGCTCGCAACCGGCCACTGCAAAACCCAGGAAGCGCCCCAGAGGCTTGAGACCCTGGCGCGACGCATAGTCCTCGCTCACCACCACACAGGCACCCGCGCCATCGGAAAACTGGCTGGCATTGCCCGCCGACACCAGGCCTCCAGGCAGCGCCGCGCGGATCCCGCTGATGCCTTCTTTCGTGGTGCCCTCGCGCAGACCTTCGTCCATGCTCACCGTCAATTCTTTGGTGCGCAGGCCCATGACCGCATCGGCCACACCGGCCTGTACCGTGATCGGCGCGATTTCGTCGGTGAACTTGCCCGCAGCCTGAGCCGCGCAGGCCTTTTGCTGGCTGGCCGCGCCATATTCGTCCATCGCGTCGCGGCCGATGCCATAGCGCTTGGCCACCTGTTCGGCGGTCTGCAGCATGTTCCAGTAGATCTCGGACTTCTTCTTCAGCAGCGCCGGATCTTGAATCATGTGAGTGTTCATCTCCTGCTGCACGCACGAGATGCTCTCGACCCCGCCGGCCACATACACATCGCCCTCGCCCGCGATGATGCGTTGTGAAGCCATGGCAATCGTCTGCAGGCCCGACGAACAAAAGCGGTTGATGGTCACGCCCGACACGGTCACGGGCAAATCCGCCATCAGCGCGATCTGGCGCGCGATGTTGGCGCCGGTGGCGCCCTCAGGGTTGGCGCATCCCATGAGGACATCTTCCACCGCGTCGCCGGGCACACCGGCACGCTGCAGCGCGTGCTTGACCGCGTGGCCGCCCAGGGTGGCGCCGTGGGTCATGTTGAAGGCGCCCTTCCAGCTCTTGGCAAGCGGGGTGCGGGCGGTGGAGACGATAAGTGCTTGGCTCATGGAAATACGTCCTCGCGGTTTACGGGAAGGTCTTGCTCTCAGCGACCAGGCGCTGGATCAGGGGCGCGGGCTCCCAGAAGGCCGCATCGTCATGCGGGTTGCTCTGGAAACGCTTCATGGCCTGGACCATGTTGAACAGGCCAAACTCGTTGGCGTACTGCATGGGGCCACCGCGGAAGATGGGAAAGCCATAGCCCGTGATGTAGACCATGTCGATGTCGCTGGCGCGGGCGGCGATACCCTCCTCCAGGATGTGGGCCGCTTCGTTCACCAGAGAGAACACCAGACGTTGCACGATCTCCTCGTCAGAGATCTTGCGCGGGCTGATGCCCAGCGCCTTGCGGTGCTCGTCGATCAGTGTGGCCACCACGGGTGAAGGGATGGCATCGCGCTTGCCCGCCTGGTAGTCGTACCAGCCGGCGCCGGTCTTCTGGCCGTAGCGACCCAGTTCGCACAGGCGGTCGGCGCTGGCGCTGTATTTCATGCCGGGCTTCTCGACATACCGGCGCTTGCGGATCGCCCACCCGATGTCATTGCCGGCCAGATCGCCCATACGGAACGGCCCCATGGCAAAACCGAACCTCTCGACGGCCTTGTCCACCTGCTGCGGCGTGCAGCCTTCATCCAGCAGGAAACCGGCCTGGCGACTGTACTGCTCGATCATGCGGTTGCCGATGAAGCCGTCGCACACGCCCGAGACCACCGCCGTCTTCTTGATCTTCTTGGCCACGGCCATCACGGTGGCCATGACGTCCTTGCCCGTCTTGGCGCCGCGCACCACTTCCAGCAGCCGCATCACGTTGGCCGGGCTGAAGAAATGCAGGCCCACGACATCTTGCGGGCGTTTCGTGAACGACGCGATCTGGTTCACGTCCAAGGTCGACGTGTTGGAGGCCAGGATCGCGCCAGGCTTCATCACCGCGTCCAGCGCCTCGAACACCTTTTGCTTGACGCCCATCTCCTCGAACACCGCCTCGATCACCAGATCGGCGCTGGCCAGTGCCTTGTAATCGAGCGTGGTCGACAGCAGCTCCATGCGTTGCTCGTACTTGTCTTGTTTGAGCTTGCCCTTCTTGACCTGGGCCTCGTAGTTCTTGCGGATCGTGGCCACGCCGCGGTCCAGGGCTTCCTGCTTCATCTCCAGGATCGTGACCGGGATGCCCGCGTTCAAGAAGTTCATGGAGATGCCGCCGCCCATGGTGCCCGCGCCGATCACGGCGACTTGAGCCACGGTGCGCTGGGGCGTGTCCGAAGGCACGTCGGGGATCTTGGACGCCGCGCGTTCGGCCATGAACAGGTGACGCAGCGCGCGGCACTCCGGCGTGTTCATCAGGTTGATGAAGATCTGGCGCTCCTCGAGCAGGGCCTGCTCGAAGGGTTTTGTCGTGGCGTTCTGCACCGCGTTCACGCACTGGCCCGGGGCCGGCAGGTTCTTGGCCATGCCCTGAACCATGTTGCGCGCGAACTGGAAATAAGCATCGCCTTGCGGATGCTTGCAAGGCAGGTCCCGTACGCGGGGCAGCGGGCGCACGTCGGCCACCGAGCGAGCATAGGCCAGGGCCTCTTGCGCCAGCGACTCGGCCGAGGCCGCCATCTTGTCAAACAGCTTTTGCCCCGGCAGCTGCGCCAGCAATTCGCTCTTGACCGGCTCGCCGCTCACGATCATGTTCAACGCGGTTTCCACGCCGAGGGCGCGCGGCAAGCGCACCGTGCCGCCCGCGCCGGGGATCAGACCCAGCTTCACCTCGGGCAGGGCCACGCTGGTGCCGGGCGCCGCGATGCGGTAGTGGCAACCCAGGGCCAATTCGAGCCCGCCGCCCATGGCCACCGAGTGCAAAGCGGCCACCACGGGTTTGCCCGAGCTTTCGACGGCGCGGATCACCGACAGCAGATTGGGCTCGGCGTAGGCCTTGGGGGAGTTGAACTCGTTGATGTCCGCACCGCCGGAGAAGGCCTTGCCCGCGCCGGTCAGCACGATGGCTTTCACAGCCGGATCGGCGTTGGCCTTCTCCAGCCCGGCGGCGACGCCCAGGCGAGTCGACAGGCCCAGGCCGTTGACCGGCGGGTTGTTCAGGGTAATCACGGCCACGTCGCCGTGGACCTGGTAGTCAGCGCTCATGCGGTCTTCCTCGGGTTTGGGAAAGGGCGAAGGAAAGGGCGAATCCACGATTCTAGGAACCCTGCTGTTGGGCTGACAGCGTCCTTGTCCCCCTTGGGACAAAAGGCTCTTGGGTCATGACACGAGCCTGACCTGGCCGGGCGGCGCCGGAACCGGGTCGTCCGATCGACGCACCCACCCGGGCAAAGCAACTGTGCTGTGACTCAACCCCGACCCCAGGCGCAGGAGCCCACCCCGTGCACTTCACCGAAATGATCCCCATGCTGGCCGCCGATTGCGGCGTTTCGGCTTTGAAACCGGACGCGCATGGCGCTGTCGCGGTGGCCTTTGGGGCCCTGGTGGTCAATCTGCGCCCCCAATCGGACCCCGAGTGCGTGTCCCTGGATGCTCGCCTGGGCAGCATCGACGGCCGCCCTCCCGAGACCTGGGTGGCCATGATGGCGGACAACCGGTGGCCGCACGAATCGCTGGCCGGCGCACTGGCTGTGGATGCCGCGGGCACCGTGTTCCTGGTGCCTCACGTCTCGGGTCGCTGCCTGTCGTTCGCCCGTTTCCGGTCCCTCCTGAATCGCTTCGCCGCACAGGGCGCGCGCTGGCGCGAGCGCCTGGCCGCAGACGACCCAACATCCCCCGCGGCGTCCGGCCCAGACCCGGTCTTGCTGCAGGCGCTCGCATGAACCCGGACGAGCTCCTGGCCGCCATCGCCCGCCACCTGGGCCTGCCCCGGCTGACCCTCAATGCGGACGGTGCGTGCGCCGTGCGGCTCACCGACGGCCTGGACCTGGACCTGCAGGTGCTGCCCATCGCCGAGGAGGTGCGATGGACCCTGCCCTTGGGCCAGCCCGATCCCACCCATGTGGCCTCGCTGCTGGCGCAAAGCCTCTTGGCCAACACCACCTTGGCCAGCACCACGCCGCGCCACCTGGCTTGGGAAGCGGCGTCGCAGCGCATCGTCCTGTGCCAAACCCAGCCCTTGAGCGCGCTGTCTCCCGACACGCTGGGCCGAGAACTGGACGCCTTTCTCGCCGCCTGCCGCGCTGTACGAGCGCAGTTGCAGCAGGACGGTATTTTTCAAAACTGAGCCCTTTGGGGAATCCGACATGCCAGGAACACGCGAAAGCACACCCGTCTACGTTCACCATCCCGCGAGCCCACCACGTCCAGGCGCTGTGCAGATTTCAACGCCGCCCAGGTCACCGAACCCGGGCTCTGCGCAGAGCCCTCAGACCCCCCAATCACCGAGCGCTGCGGCGCCGGAACCCGCTCCCGTGCGTGCAGCTTTGGCCCAGTGGTGCGCAGAAAGCGGACAGACTCTGCGCACAGATGTTGCCAAACTAATGTGCACTGGCTTGGGCGTCGTTGTCGGTTTTGTTGGGGGTGTTGCAGTGACCGCGACCACCTCTGCGGCCAGCTATTGGATCGCCGTTGGACTGATTGGGGGAGGAGTCGTCGGGTACTTCCTGCCGACGGTTCTGTCAACGTGTTGCGTCGGTATCTCAGGTGCCCTCACCCCGGCTTCGCCGAATTCCCCTCCTGCATCACCGCCGGGATCACCCGACCGTCACATCCCAGAGGTGATGGCCTAGACCTCCAGCCACTCCCGACGCGTATAGGCATCCGCCTTCAGCGCCTCGGGCGTGCCTTCAAACACGATCCGACCATGCCCCATCACCAGGGCCCGGTCGGAGATCGTCATCGCGATGGTCAGCTTCTGCTCAATGAGAAGCACCGAGATCCCGCGGTTCTTCAACTCCTGCAGGTACTGGGCCACCAGCTCCACGATCTTGGGTGCCAGTCCCTCGGTCGGCTCGTCGATGATGATCAGATCCGGGTCACCCATGAGGGTGCGGCACAGGGTCAGCATCTGCTGCTCGCCCCCCGAGAGCACGCCGGCTTCGGTGTGCTGGCGCTCCTTCAGGCGCGGGAACAGTTGGTACATGTCCTCAAACGACCAGCGCCCCACCGCGTTGGCTTTCTTTTGCCCCAGCATCAGATTCTGGTGCACCGTGAGCTTGGGGAAGATGTCGCGGTTCTCGGGCACATAACCCAGGCCCAAGTGGGCGATCTCAAAGGGCTTGCGGCCCATCACAGGCTGCCCCTTCCAGTCCACCTGCCCGTGGCAATCGACCATGCCCATGATGGCCTTGGCGGTGGTGGAACGGCCCGAGCCATTGCGCCCCAGCAGCGCCACGATCTCGCCAGGCTGCACCTGAAAGCTCACGCCATGCAGCACATGGCTCTTGCCGTAGAAGGCGTGGAGGTTGTCGACTCGCAGCATCGTTAATGTGCCCCGCCGCCCGACTGCGCGTCCGCCACACTCGAGCCCAGATAAGCCTCCTGCACGCGCGCATTGGCCCGCACTTTTTCAGGCGTGTCATAGGCAATCACCTCGCCATAGACCACCACCGCGATCTTGTCCGCCAAACCAAACACCACGCCCATATCGTGTTCCACCGTGAGCAGCGTCTTGCCCACGGTCACTTCCTTGATCAAATTGATGAAGCGCTGGGTCTCGCTCTTGCTCATACCGGCGGTGGGTTCGTCCAGCAGGATCACCTGCGCACCGCCCGCGATGGTGATGCCGATCTCCAGGGCGCGCTGCTCGGCGTAGGTCAGGTTCATGGCCAGGACATCTTTGCGCCGGTCCAGGCGGATCATCTCCATCAGCTGCTCGGCCCGCTCGTTGGCATCTTCCAGATCGACCAGAAACTTCAGGAAGGTGTAGCGATAGCCCAGGCTCCACAGCACGCTGCAACGCAGGTTCTCGAACACGCTCAGTTTCGGGAAGATGTTGGTGATCTGGAAGCTGCGCGAGAGCCCCATGCGGTTGATCTCGAAGGGGCGCTTGCCATCGATGCGCTGACCATGCAGCAAGATCTCGCCGCTCGTGGGTTCAAAGCGCCCGCTGATCAAGTTAAACAAGGTCGACTTACCGGCGCCGTTGGGGCCAATCACGGCGACGCGCTCACCCGCATTCACCGCCAGGTCGGCGCCGCGAATGATCTCGGTCTTGCCGAAGCTTTTGCGCAAGTCCTTCAGTTCGAGGGCGTAGGTCATGTGATCAGCGCCTCCCTGCGCTTGATCTCTTTTTCGATTTCTTCCTGGATCTCGCCCCATTGGCGCAGGAACACGCGACGGGTCAACTCGAACAGGCCCAGCCCCGTGAGCATGACGAAGGCAGACCCGAACCAACTGTTCAAGCCCGTGGCATCGAGCGGCACGCCCAGGAAGGTCACCGTCGGCCCCAAGGCCGCATTGAGCTTGAGGTGATAGACCATCTCAATCATCGCCGCCGCGCCGAACAAGGTGACCAGCGCGGTGACACCCAATGCGAGATAACTCACCCACAACTCTCGCAGCCGCCCAAACGAGGCCACCCGCAGATTCATCATGATCAGGCTGGCGATGCCGCCGGGCGCATACATCACCATGAACAGGAACACCAGGCCCAGGTACAACAGCCAGGCCTTGGTCAATTCGGAGAGGAACACGAAGGCCAGCACCATCAGCACGCCGCCGATGATGGGGCCGAAGAAGAAAGTGGCGCCGCCCAAGAACGTGAACAGCAGGTAGGCACCGGAGCGCGGGCCACCCACCACCTCAGAGGTCACGATCTCGAAGTTCAGGGCCGACAAGCCGCCCGCCGTGCCGGCAAAGAAGGCGGCGATGATGAAGGCGATGTAACGCACCACCTGCGTGTCATAGCCCACAAACTCGACCCGCTCGGGGTTGTCGCGCACGGCATTGAGCATGCGCCCCAGCGGCGTGCGGGTGAAGGCGAACATCAGCGCGGTACACACGAATGTGTAGATCGCGATCAGGTAATACAGCTGGATCTGCGGCCCGAAGGTGATACCCCAGGGTTTGGCGCCTGCTACCCGGTTGCCCGAGACCCCGCCCTCACCGCCAAAGAACTCGGGAAACATGAGCGCCGACGCCCACACCAGCTCGCCCACGCCCAGCGTGATCATGGCGAAGGTGGTGGCCGATTTCTTGGTGGTCACCCACCCGAACACCACCGCAAACAGCATCCCCGACAGGCCACCGATGATGGGCAACAGGCTCACCGGAATCGGCAGCTGCCCCTTGCTCACGAGGTTCAGCGTGTGAATGGTGAGAAAGGCGCCCATGCCCGAATAAACGGCATGGCCGAAACTGAGCATGCCGCCCTGCCCCAGCAGCATGTTGTACGAGAGGCAGACGATGATCGCCACGCCCATCTGACTGAGCATGGTGTGCGCCAACGAGCTTTTGAACAGCATCGGCGCGATCATCAGCACCAGGGCGAATAGGCCCCAGACGATCCAGCGCCCAACGTTGTACGGCTTGAACTCGTAATAGGCGGCGGTCATGGCCTCATCCCTCCCGCGTACCCAGCAAGCCCCGGGGTCGGAAGATCAGAATCAACACCAGCATCACATAGGGCAGCACCGGCGCGATCTGGCTCACTTTGAGCTTCCACAAGGGATAGCCGAAGGTCTTGGAGGTGATCTCCCAGCCCAGCGACTTGAGCGCGCCCATGAGCGAGGCATCGACCCCCACCGCGAAGGTCTGCAGCGTACCAATCAGGATCGATGCCGCGAAGGCGCCAGAGAGCGAGCCCATGCCGCCGACCACCACCACCACGAAGATCACCGAGCCGACGGTGGCCGCCATGCCCGGTTCGGTCACGAAGGCGTTGCCACCGATCACGCCGGCCAGGCCCGCCAGCGCCGCCCCACCGCCGAACACCCCCATGAACACGCGCGGTACGTTGTGCCCCAGCGCCTCGACAGTCTCGGGATGCGTGAGCGCTGCCTGGATCACCAGGCCCACGCGCGTGCGTGTCAGCAGCAGCCACAGGGCGAGCAGCATCAACAGCGCCACGCCCATCATGAAGCCGCGGTACATCGGGAACTGGGTGCCATACAGCGTGAACAGCGGACCGCTCAATTCGGCCGGTACCCGGTAATCGACCGAGCTGGTGCCCCACACCAGTTGCACCATCTCCAGGATGATGAAAGACAGCCCGAAGGTGATCAACAGCTCGGGCACATGCCCGTACGCGTGCACGCGACGAAGGCAGTGCTTCTCAAAGAGCGCGCCCATCACCGCCACCCCCAGCGGCGCCACGGCCAGCGCCGGCCAAAACCCCACCCACTGGGTAATGCTGTAGGCGAAATAGGCGCCGAGCATGTAGAAGCTCGCGTGGGCGAAATTGAGCACGCCCATCATGCTGAAGATCAGCGTGAGGCCGGCACTGAGCATGAACAGCAGCAGTCCGTAGCTGATGCCGTTCAACAGGGAGATGGTGAAAAATTCCATGCGGGAAAACAGAACGAGCCGTCCGACCCTGCCAGCCTCGCGCGGGATGCGCGACGCCGGTCAGGCCCGAAGGCGCGCCGTGAAATGAAACGGGGCGGCGAGCCGCCCCTTGTACATCAGCCCGGACGCTTCATCTGGCAGCTGGTGGGCGTGCTGGACACATAGGGGTCCATCTGCTTGACCGGCACGAAGGTGTAGCCGGTGTTTTCCACGCTGTACTCACCCTTCTTGGCCTTTTGCCACTTGGTGATGAACATCGGCTGCTGCAGCTGGTGGTCGGTGGTGCGCATCGTCACCTCGCCCGCGAAGCTCTTGACGCTCAGGTTCTCCATGGCCTTGGCGACCGGCCACGGGCTGGTCGACTTGGCCTTGGCGATGGCTGCGCCCAGCAGGTTGATGCCGTTGTAAGTGGCGTAGGTGTAGTAGTCGTCGTTGAACTTCTTCTTGAAGTCGGCCGACATCTGGCCGATCTCGCCGGTGTGATTGGCATGGCCATAGGCCACCACATACACCTCGCCCTCGCCGCCTGCAGCCAGCGCGGTGGGCGTACCGGTCACCTGCGCGTAGTAGGTGTACATCGGGATCTTCAGGCCGGCATCGTTCAGCGCCTTGACCAGCAGCGTCAGGTCCTGGCCCCAGTTGCCCGTGACCAGCGCGTCGGCGCCAGACTGCTTGATCTTGGCCACATAGGGCGCGAAGTCTTTGACCTGGCCCAGGGGGTGCAGGTCTTCGCCGGCGATCTTCACATCGGGGCGCTTACGGTTGATGCCTTCCTTGAAGTAGCGGGCGACCTGCTGGCCATGCGAGTAATTCTGGTTGATCAGGTAAACGCTCTTGATCTTGGGCTGGTCCTTCATGAAGGAGGTCAGCGCCTCCATCTTCATGGACGTGTCGGCATCCAGGCGGAAGTGCCAGTAGTCGCAGCGCTCGTTGGTCATCGCCGGGTCGACCGCGGCGTAGTTCAGGTAGATGAGTTCTTTGCCCGGATTGCGCTCGTTGTGCTTGGAGACGGCATCCAGAATGGCCAGGCCGGCGCCCGAACCGTTGCCCTGCGTCACATAGCGAAAGCCCTGGTCGATGGCGGCCCGCAGGGTGTTCAGGCTTTCCTGGGGCGAGCCCTTGTTGTCAAAGCCCACCACCTCGAACTTCACACCGGCCGGGTTCTTGGCACCCGACAGGCGCTCGGCGGCGAACTGCCAGCTTTTGAGCTGGTTCTGGCCCACGTTGGCAAACGGACCCGAGAGCGGGTCCATGAAGGCGATGCGTACCGTCTCGCCCTTCTGGGCGAGGGCTGCGCCGGACACGGCGATCAAGGCGGACAGGGCAAGGGATTTCAGGGCAAATTTCAAGGCGCGTCTCCTTCAGGGTATGAGTGCTGATGGCTGGCAGATTACTGGCTTCGACCGCGCACGTGCTCAGGGAAGTCCCCTAAGTGGGGTCTTTTCTGTACGGTCGGGCCCACCAGCCGTCGGCCGACCGCACGCCGATAATGGGTCCGTGACTGTGCCCTCGGCCCCCTTGGCCTCCCCCCGTTCCCTCAGCGACCTGTTCCTGTCCTTCACCGCCCTGGCCCTGCAGGGGTTCGGCGGGGTGCTGGCGGTGGCGCAACGTGAACTCGTCGAGCGCAAGCGCTGGATGACGCGCGAGGAATTCGTCGAAGAGTGGGCGGTGGCGCAGATCATGCCGGGGCCCAACATCGTCAATCTCTCCCTGATGATCGGCAGCCGCTACTTCGGCGTGCGCGGCGCCTTGGTGGCGCTGGCCGGCATGCTGGTCGCGCCCCTTTGCGTGTTGCTGGTGCTGGCCATGCTCTACACCCAATACGGCCAGCATCCCCAGGTGGCGGGCGCCCTGCGCGGAATGGGGGCGGTGGCAGCGGGCCTCGTGGCCGCCACCGGTCTGAAGCTCGCCTCGACCTTGCGTCACCACCCCTTGGGCCAGCTGGGTGCATGCCTGATCGCAGCGGCCACGTTCGTCGCCATCGGTCTTGCGGGCGTGCCCCTGGTGGTGACCCTGCTGGGGCTCGGCGGCCTGGGCTGGGGGCTGACCTGGCACCGACTGGGCCAGGAACCGAAAGTGCCCCCACCATGAGCGGTCCGGCACTCGTCTTCTCCGCGGCCGACTGGCTGGCGCTGGCCGGGCACTTTCTGGGGCTCTCGCTGCTGGCCGTGGGCGGCGCGATCTCGACCGCACCGGACATGCACCGTTATCTGGTCGACGAACGCCGCTGGCTGGCAGACGAACAATTCTCGGCTTCCATCGCCATTGCCCAGGCGGCCCCCGGCCCCAACGTCATGTTCGTCGCCCTGCTGGGTTGGAACGTGGGCCTGAATGCGGCCGGTATGCCCGGCGCCTGGGCCGGACTCGCGCTGACCCTGGGTTGCATCCTGCTGCCCAGCACTGTACTGACCTGCCTGGCCGCCCAGTGGGGCCACCGCAACCGTAACCTGAGGGCGGTGCGTGCCTTCCGTCAGGGCCTGACGCCCATCGTCATCGGGCTGCTGATTGCCACCGGCTGGATCCTGGCGACTGGTCGACGCTACGACCTGGCCGATGTGCCCCTGTGGGCCGTGACCATCGCGGCCACCCTCATCGTGTGGCGCACCCGGGTGCACCTGCTGTGGCTGCTGGGCGCGGGGGCTGTGCTGGGCGGGTTCGGTCTGGTCTGAGGGCCGGGGGGGGTGCCTCAGCGCGGGTTCTCGAAGAACACGTAGGTCGTGTGGTTGCTGACCTCGAAGTACACCTTCTTCTCGCCCGCATCCACCTGGAAGTTCAGGTTCTCGTCCAAAACGCCGTAGCCAAACCGATAGGCGCGAGGACGGTTGTCGTCCGTGCCCATCGCGGTGCTGAGCTTGTCCACCTTCAGAAAGCGCCGCGCCACCTTGTCACCGGCGTACACCTCGAGCACGCCGTTGGTGCCGGTCCAGTTCTGGATGTCGCGACCGAGTTTGTTTTGCTGCTCCTGGGTGCAGCCCATCAGGGTGAGGGACGCAACCGCGATCAGGGCGATGGCGATAGGTTTGAAGTTCATGATCGTTGTCTCCGGGCTTCGTACAGGCAGATACCGCTGGCCACCGACACGTTCAGGCTCTCGACCGCGCCGCACATCGGAATCGACACCAGCTCGTCGCAGGTCTTGCGTGTGAGTTGACGCATGCCCGCGCCCTCGGCGCCCAGCACCAGCGCCGTAGGCCCCTTGAAGTCGGCCTGAAAGAGCTTGCGCGGCGCGTCGTCG
>JBIKUT010000248.1:0-3963 GCA_044347465.1 Ramlibacter sp. | reverse complement strand
TGCGCGCCTTCGGCGATCGCCCGGAGCGTGTGGTGGTGAGCCACCGCGACAACGATCACATCGGTGGGGCCGCCTCGGTGCTCGCCCAGCACGAGGACGCCGCGCTGCTGTCCTCGATCGAGCATGGGCATCCGCTGGCGGTGCTGCATTGGCACACGCGCTGCCTGGCCGGCCAGCACTGGACCTGGGACGGCGTCGACTTCGAGTTCCTGCACCCGCGTGCTGCCGATTACGCAGTGCGCTCCGACAAGCCCAATACCGTCAGCTGCGTGCTGCGCATCACCGCGGCAGCCGATGCCCGGGGGGTGGTGGGGGCTTGCGCCTTGCTCACGGGCGACATTGAGCGCGCACAGGAACTGGCGCTGGTCAGCGCCCAGGGCGACCGACTGCGTTGCGAGTTGCTGCTGGTACCCCATCACGGCAGCAAGACGTCGTCCAGCGAGGTCTTCCTCGATGCGGTGCAGCCCCGAGTGGCGCTGGTCCAGGCGGGTTATCGCAACCGCTACGGTCACCCGGCGGAACCCGTCATGGCGCGCTATGCGCAGCGCGGCATCCCCGTGTGGACCTCGCCCGCATGTGGCGCGGCCGGGTGGTCGTCGAGCGCGCCCGACCAGGTGCGTTGCGAACGCGAGCTGGCGCGTCGCTATTGGCACCACGCCACCCCGTGAATTCCATGAGGAGGCTTGCTTCTGCGGCCCGAATATTGCTAGTCTGTCGCTGAGGAGTCGCCACCAGGAGGCGCAGTCGCATGCAGAAATTTGACGAAATGCTCGCCCGCGTATCTGGACCGGGCGTGATCGGCTTTGAGGGCGGGCCAGGCCCCGACGTGCGGCCGCACTACGCGGCCTACGCACGCTGGCTGGCGCAGCAGACGAGCGCTTCCATGCGCGCGCGCCGCGAAGAAGCCGAAATGATCTTTCGTCGCGTGGGCATCACCTTCGCGGTCTACGGTGCCAAGGACGAAGACGGCGCCGGCACCGAGCGCCTGATTCCCTTTGATCTGATCCCGCGCATCATCCCTGCGCACGAATGGCGCCAGCTCGAGAAGGGACTGGTCCAGCGTGTCACCGCCCTCAATTGCTTCCTGCACGACGTGTATCACGAGCAAGAGATCCTCAAGGCCGGCCTGATCCCCGCCGAGCAGGTGCTGGGCAACGCGCAGTTTCGCCAGGAGATGATGGGGGTCTACACCCCGCATCGCGTCTACTCGCACATCGCCGGCGTGGACATCGTGCGCGCCGCCAACGCGCAAGGTGAGGGCGAGTACTACGTGCTCGAGGACAACCTGCGCGTGCCCAGTGGCGTGAGCTACATGCTGGAAGACCGTCGCATGATGATGCGGTTGTTTCCCGAGCTGTTTAGCCAGCATCGCGTGGCGCCGGTGATGCACTACCCCGACTTGCTGCTCGAGACCCTGCGCGCCAGCGCCCAGCCCGGTGCGCCGGATCCGACCGTGGTGGTGCTCACGCCGGGCATGTACAACAGCGCCTACTTCGAGCACGCCTTCCTCGCGCAGCAAATGGGCGTCGAGCTGGTCGAGGGTCAGGACCTGTTCGTCAAGGACCGCTATGTGTACATGCGCACCACCCGCGGCCCGCGCCGGGTCGATGTGATCTATCGGCGCATCGACGACGACTACCTCGATCCCTCGGTGTTTCGCGCCACGTCCACGTTGGGCTGCCACGGCCTGGTGGACGCCTATGCCGCCGGCAACGTCACCATCTGCAATGCCATCGGCACCGGCGTGGCCGACGACAAATCGATCTACCCGTATGTGCCGCAGATGATCGAGTTCTACCTGGGCGAGAAGCCGATCTTGAACAACGTGCCCACCTACATGGGCCGCAAGCCCGAGGACCTGGCCTACATCCTGGCCCACCTGCCGGAGTTGGTGGTCAAGGAGGTGCATGGCGCGGGGGGCTACGGCATGCTGGTGGGCCCCGCCGCCACGAAGCAGGAGATCGAAGATTTTCGTCGTGTGCTGCAGGCTAATCCTGGCGGCTATATCGCGCAGCCCACGCTCAGTCTCTCGAGTTGTCCCACCTATGTCGAGGCCGGCATCGCGCCGCGCCACATCGACCTGCGGCCCTTCGTGCTTTCGGGCAAGCAGGTGCAGATGGTGCCGGGCGGGCTCACGCGCGTGGCGCTCAAAGAAGGCTCTTTGGTGGTGAATTCGTCCCAGGGCGGCGGCACCAAAGACACCTGGATTCTGGAGGAGTGACCATGCTTTCTAGGACTGCCGACCATCTGTTCTGGATGTCTCGGTACACCGAGCGCGCAGAGAACACTGCGCGCATGCTGGACGTCAACTACCAGACCTCGCTGCTGCCGCAGTCGGCCGCAGTCGCCGAATTGGGCTGGCAAGGGTTGCTGTCTATCAGCGAGCTGCTGCCCGCCTACACCGCTCGCCATGGGGATGTCACGGCTCGCGCGGTCATGGAGTTCATGGTCAAAGACGAAAACAATCCCTCGTCTATCGTGTCCTGCCTGCGCGCTGCGCGCGAGAACGCGCGGGCCGTGCGCGGCACGCTCACTACCGAGGTCTGGGAGACGCAAAACCAGACCTGGCTGGAGGTCAATCGCATGCTCGCCAGCGGCGAATTCGAGCGTGATCCGGGCGTGTTCTTTGAATGGGTCAAGTTCCGCTCGCACCTCTCGCGTGGCGTGACGGTCGGCACCATGCTGATGGACGAGGCCCTGCACTTCATGCGCCTGGGCACCTTCCTGGAGCGCGCTGACAACACGGCCCGCTTAGTCGATGTGAAGTTCCATGCGGTGCAAAGCGACTTCTTCGGTGCCGCCACCTTGCAGGACCAAGAGTACGACTTCTACCACTGGAGCGCGATCCTGCGCAGCGTCTCGGGCTTCGAGGTGTATCGCAAGGTCTACCGCGACGTGATTCGACCCGAGCGCGTGGCCGAATTGTTGGTCTTGCGTCCGGACATGCCCCGGTCTTTGCATGCCAGCATGAACGAGGTGGTGGCCAACTTGCGCATGGTCGCCGGCGACGACGCCTCTGACACCTTGCGCCATGCCGGTCGGCTGCGCGCCGAGCTGCAGTTCGCCAGCATCGAGGAGATCCTGGCCAATGGCCTGCATGCCTTCCTCACCCAGTTCCTGGATCGGGTGAACGCTTTGGGTGGGCGCATCAGCCGTGATTTCCTGGTGCCGCAGGGCGCCTAAGGTAGAGGGGTCCGTCCGCGGCCTGGGTTAGCATGTCTCGATGACCGCCCCCTTGAAGATCGACTTCGTCTCCGACATTGCCTGCCCCTGGTGCGCCGTCGGCCTGTCCTCCCTGGAGCAGGCCTTGCAGCGCCTGCAGGCCGAAGGCATCACCGCGCAGGTGCATTTCCAGCCCTTCCAACTCAATCCGCAGATGGGGCCCGAGGGTCAGGATCTGGCGGAACACCTCACGGAGAAATACGGCTCGACCCCCGAGCAGCAGGCCGCCAACTGGCAGGCGCTGCGCCAGCGGGCTGCGGCCGTGGGCTTCGAGTTTCGCCCCGAGGGTCGTGGGCGCACCTGGAACACCTTCAAGGCGCACCGTCTGTTGCATTGGGCGGGCGAGCAGGGAGAAGGTCCGCAGCGGGCCCTGAAGATGGCCCTGTTGCAGGCGTATCTCACCCGGGGCGAGAACCCCTCGGACGACACCGTGCTGCTGCAGGCGGTGCAGGCGGCAGGTCTGGATACCGAGCGCGCCCGCGCGATTTTGGCGAGTGACGAGTACACGTCGCAGGTGCGCGAGCGCCAGCAGTTTTACACGCAGGCGGGCATCAGCGCGGTGCCCTCGGTGATCATCAACGACCAGCACCTGGTGCAAGGCGGCCAACCGCCCGAGGTCTTCGAGCAGGCCCTGCGGCAGATCGCGGCGCAGGCGGCTTAGGGCGTTTGCGCGCACGTGCCTGCGCAGTGGTGTGTGGGTCCGTTCGCACTCGGGTACTGGGCTACCCGGGCAAGGGAGGG
>JBIKUT010000246.1:0-3964 GCA_044347465.1 Ramlibacter sp. | reverse complement strand
GATATTGAGCAGCGCTTCAAACAAGGTGGTGGCCGTTTGCATGACGCGGGCATTGGCCTGGTAGGCCTGTTGGTAGCGGATCAGGTTGGCGGCCTCTTCGTCCAGGCTCACACCGCCCACGGCGTCGCGCGCTTCGACCGCTTGCGTGTGCACCACGGTCAAGGCCTCTTGGGCGACAGCGGCCTGCTGAGCCATCTTGCCGACGCCGCTGGTTTGTTCCATGTAGGCGTCGGTCAGGGAGTAGCCATTGGGCAGGGTCTTGAACTCCAGCTCGGCCATCAACACGATGTTGCGGTTGTCGCCGGTGCCGTCCTGGTTGCCGTTGAGGTCAAAGCGGTCGCCGGCCATGGGCGTGGCGTTGAACGAGAGCAGCAGGCCCTGGTAGCGGATGCTGCCCTCGTCCGGGTCATAAGTACGCTCGGCCAGAACGGTGCCGGTGGCGATGTCGGTGAGCGTGTAGCGGTTGTCCGCCGCAAAGGTGATGCGCAAGGGCTGGGCCCGTAGGGCCTGCACCGCATCAAAGGGCATGGGCGGCACGCGCGCAGACAGCTCCACCTCGCCGTCGCCGGTGGCGAACAGGACCAGGTCTTCCGGCGTGGTGCCGTCAAAGTACAGATGGGTCTTGAACCCCAGCTGGGCCAGATCGGCCGGTGTGCCGGTGGGGCCGAAGGTGAGCTCGACGTTGCTCGTGGTGTCGTCGGCGGTGAGCACCAGGCTGGCTTCGTCGTCTTGGAAGGCGACCGAGGCGGTGACACCGGTCTGCGCCGATTGGGTGTTGAGCCAATCGGCGATGTCTTGGGGGTCGCGGCTGCCGCTGTAGGCGGTCAGGGCCACGCCGTTGAGCGACAAGGCGCCCGCCGCAATGGGCTGGGCCGCCGGGCCGTCGGCGTTGAAGTTGTATTGGCTCTGGATCTGAGCGGGCACGGCCACTTCACCCAGCAGGCGGTGCGGGTTCTCGCCGTCGATGTCGTAGGTGGGCGCAGTCAGCGGGCGTGCACGCACCCCGATGTGGTAGTCGGCGCCGAGGTAGGCGTCTTCGGGCTCGGCGTTGAGGTAGTCGGCGCTGTAAGTGGCGCCCTTGACCAGGCTGCCAGAGCCGAGCAGCAGGTCTTGCTGGTCGGTGGTCAGCGGCGAGCCGAGCAGGTGACGGCCGTCGCGCGTGAGCAGCTGCGGCCATTGGCCATCGGCGGTGTCCAGGGTGAGCACTGCGTTCTGGCTGCCCGCAGGCAGCGTGGCCAGCGAGCGAAAGCCGGTGACGTTGAAGGTCAAGGCGTCGCCGGCCGCCCGGTTGGGGAACGGGGTGCTGGGGGCGTAGAGCGACTCCAGGGTGGGCGGCTGCGCGAAGGTTTGAGGCTCGAGGCTCCATTGGGCCTGGGCGTTGCCCACATTGAGGTCGCCGGCCACGATGCGGAAAGGGCCTGCGGCCGCGACCCGCTGGGGGTCTTCGAGCAGCGCGCTGATGCCGCGGGCGGCCGACACATCGGCCGGCTGCAGGCCGAACAGGGCCTGGCCCGGGCGGCCCAGGGCATCGATGCCCGTGGCATGGACGGCGTTGGCCTCGGTGATGAGGGCTTGCGCCAGTTCGTCCAGCTTGTTCTGCGCCGGGCGCAAGACCTGGTCGCGCACCAGCATCAGCCCGCCCAGCTCCCCGCCCGAGACGCCCGTGATCACACGGGCACTGGGGCTGTTGAGGTTCAGGCTCAGCGAGGCACGGCCTGCGTTGTCGACCGTGTAGCCCAGGCGCGAGACGGCGTCGCCATCGACCACGACAGCGCCGACCTTGTCGCCGCTCTTGTTGTCCATGGAGTCGTTCAGGCTGACCTTGACCTGGCCGTTGGTCGCGAATTCGGTTTTGATGCGCACCAGGGCCGACAGCTCACGCAGCAGGCGGTCGCGCTGGTCCAGCAGCTCGGGGGCTTGGCGGTCCAGCGAGCCGTTCTTGAACAGCTGCTTGTTCACCAGCGCGATCTGCTCGGCGTAGGTGTTGATCGTGTCGGTGGCGGCGGCCAGGCCCTGGCGGGTTTCGGTGTCGATCAGGTCCAGCTGGGTGGTCAGCTGGCGAAAGCCTGAGGCGGCGCCGTCGGCCTGACGCAGGAAGCTGCTGCGCGCAATGACCGAGGCGGGCTCGACCGCCAGGTCGCGCGCGGCGGCGAAGAAGGCGGTGAGCGAGCCCGACAGGCCGACATTCTTGTCGCCCATCAGGTCCATGATCCGGTTGGCGTATTCCACCAGCGGGCCCTGGGCTTCGAGGTTGCTGTGGCTGCTGCGCAGGTTGCCTTCGATGAAGGCGTCGTACTGACGGCGTACCGCTTCCAGGCGCACGCCGGTGCCGATGAAGCTGTTGCCCATCTGCCGCGGCTGGTTGGAGGCCAGGCCGACTTCTTGTCGGGTGTAGCCGTCGGTGCCGACGTTGGCGATGTTGTTCGAGACCGTCGACAGCGCCCGCTGGTAGGCGGAGACGCCGGTGCTGCCCAGGGAGAGAAGGTCGCTCACGGCTTAGCTCCTACGCGGCCCAGGGGCATCGCCGGCGCGCTCAGGGGCAGGTCGTAGCCCACCTTGGCGCGTTGCAAGGGCAGGGCGGCCGCCGG
Source organism: Ramlibacter sp. (assembly GCA_044347465.1). Lineage (GTDB taxonomy): Bacteria > Pseudomonadota > Gammaproteobacteria > Burkholderiales > Burkholderiaceae_C > Ramlibacter. The sequence goes on along the minus strand of JBIKUT010000246.1, from coordinate 1,376 downwards.
GGCCGGTGCGCTCATCGGCAGGGCGGGCGAGGCCGGGTTCAGCGGGAAGGCGCGCGCCTTGAGCGCGTCTTCGGTGCTGGGCAGGGTTTGGGCCTGACGCTGGATCAGCTGGCGCTCGAGCATGTCGGCCAGGCCTACGCCGCCACGACGGGTCATCTTCTGGGCGACTTCCTTGTCCATGAGGTCTTCGTACAGGTCGGCCGAGTCGCTCTCGGTCAGCTCGCTTTTGACGATGGTCTGTCGCATCGCCTTGAGCGTTTCCTGCAGGAAGTGCGCCTCGAATTGTTCGGCGGCCTTGCGCAGCGCCTGGCGCTCGCCCCCTGCCGCCTGGCCGCGCAAAGCGGTCAGACTGGCAAAGTCGAGGTAGCTGGAGGTGGGCGTGAGGTCGCTCATGAGGGGCAAGTCAGGCTTGGGGTGGGCCTTAGATGATCACCAGCTCAGCGCGCAGGCTGCCAGAGCTCTTGAGCGCTTCCAGGATGGCGATCAGGGCGGACGGGGTGGCGCCCACCTGGTTGACTGCGTCCACGATCTGGCGCAGATCGACGCCCGGCTGGAACAGGAACATCGGGCGTTTTTGTTCTTCCACCGCGATCGCGGCGTTTTGCACTGGCGTGGTCGTGCCCTGCGCGAGCGCATTGGGCTGCGACACCTCGTTGGTGGCGGTGATGGCCACCGAGATGGTGCCGTGCGAGACGGCGGCGGCGCTCACCCGCACGTTGCGGCTGATGACGACAGTGCCGGTGCGCGCATTGACGACCACCCGTGCGGCCGGCTCACCGGGGGTGACCTCCAGGTTCTCGACCATGCTCATGAACGCCACACGCTGCGAGAGGTTCTCGGGGGCGCGGATAGCCAGAGACATGCCGTCGATGGCCCGCGCCATGCCGTCGCCAAAGCGCTGGTTGATGGCGTTGACGATGGCGGTGGTGGTGGTGAAGTCCTGCTGGCGCACATTCATCACGATGTGGTCGGACTTGTCGAAGGGCGTGTTGACAGACCGCTCGACGATGGCGCCACTGGGGATGCGCGCCGAGGTGGGCACGCCAATGGTGATCTTGGAGCCAGCGGCAGATTCGTCGATGCCGGTGGCGGTGAGTGCGCCCTGGGCCAGGGCGTAGATCTCGCCGTCCACGCCGCGCAGGCTGGACAGCAAAAGGTTGCCTCCGCGCAGGTTGGTGGCCTTGCCGATGGCGGCGACGTTGACGTCAATGCGCTGGCCGGGTTTGGCAAAGCCGGGAAGTTCGGCGGTGACCATCACGGCGGCGACGTTCTTGACGTCCAGACGCTGGGTAGCGGTGCCGGTTTCGAAGTCGGACAGCGGGCCGTCGATGCTCAGACCCATTCGGCCGAGCATGGCGCGCAGGCTCTGGACGGTA
>JBIKUT010000247.1:0-3964 GCA_044347465.1 Ramlibacter sp. | reverse complement strand
GTGGTGATCTACTTCGAGGCGGTGGACCTGCCCGAGCTCTGGGACTTCTTCACCGCGCTGCCCACCACCGTGGTGGTGGACCACATGGGCCGCCCCGATGTGAAAAAGCCGATCGACGGGCCGGAGTTCTCGCTGTTCATGAAGTTCATGCGCGAGCACCCCAATGTCTGGAGCAAGGTCAGTTGCCCCGAGCGGCTGTCGGTCAGCGGCCCGTCGGCCCTCCATGGCGAGCGCACCGCCTACCGCGACGTGGTGCCCTTTGCCCGCCAAGTGGTCGAGACCTTCCCGGACCGCGTGCTCTGGGGCACCGACTGGCCGCACCCGAACCTGAAAGACCACATGCCCGACGACGGCCTGCTGGTGGACTTCATCCCGCACATCGCGACCACACCCGAATTGCAGAAAAAGCTGCTGGTGGACAATCCGATGCGCTTGTATTGGAAAGACTGACATGGCCTTGGACAAACCCTACCTGGACGTGCCCGGCACGACCATCTTCGACGCCGACCAAAGCCGCAAGGGCTATTGGCTCAATCAGTTTTGCATGAGCCTGATGAAGGCCGAAAACCGCACCCGCTTCAAGGCCGACGAGCGCGCCTATCTGGACGCATGGGCCATGACCGAGGACCAGAAGCAGGCCGTGCTGGCGCGTGACCTCAATCGCTGCATCAGCCTGGGCGGCAACATCTATTTCCTGGCCAAGATCGGCGCCACCGACGGCAAGAGCTTCCAGCAAATGGCGGGCAGCATGACCGGCATGAGCGAAGAGGACTACCGCAACATGATGATCAAGGGCGGCCGCTCGGTCGAAGGCAATCGCTACATCGGGGAGAAAAAATAAATGGCCCGCATCACCGCCAGCGTCTACTCCTCGCACGTGCCGGCCATCGGCGCTGCGTTGGACCTGGGCAAGACGCACGAGGACTACTGGCAGCCCCTTTTCAAGGGCTATGAATTCGTCAAGCAGTGGGAGCAGGCGCAAAAGCCCGACGTGGTCTTTCTCGTCTACAACGACCACGCCACCGCCTTCAGCCTCGACTTCATCCCCACCTTCGCTATCGGCACTGCCGCCGAGTTCACGCCGGCCGACGAAGGCTGGGGCCCGCGCCCCGTGCCGCAGGTGCTGGGTCACCCCGAGCTGGCCGCGCACATCGCGCAGTCGGTGATTCAGCAGGACTTCGACCTGACCATCGTCAACAAAATGGACGTGGACCACGGCCTGACCGTGCCTCTGTCGCTGATGTTCGGACAGCCCCAGGCCTGGCCTTGCCGCGTGATTCCGTTTGCGGTGAACGTGGTGCAGTACCCGGTGCCCTCGGGCCGTCGTTGCCTGAATCTGGGCAAGGCGATCCGCAAGGCCATCGAGACCTTCGATCAAGACCTGAACGTGCAGATCTGGGGCACGGGCGGCATGAGCCACCAACTGCAGGGCCCGCGCGCGGGCTTGATCAACAAAGATTTTGACAACGCCTTCCTGGACCGCCTGATCGCCGACCCCGAGGGCCTGGCCGATATGCCGCACATCAACTATGTGCGTGAGGCCGGCTCCGAGGGCATCGAGCTGGTGATGTGGCTGATCGCGCGCGGCGCGATGGGCGATCTGGCGGGGCGCGCTGCCCCCACCCTGAAGCACCGCTTCTACCATGTGCCTGCATCCAATACGGCCGTGGGCCATCTGATTCTGGAGGAAAGCAAATGACCATCAAGGTAGCCCTGGCCGGTGCCGGCGCGTTCGGCGTCAAGCACCTGGACGGCATCAAGAACATCGCCGACGTGCAGGTCGTGTCCCTGGTGGGCCGCGAGCTGGCGAAGACGCAGGAAGTGGCCGACAAGTACGGCATTCAGCACGTCACCACCGATCTGGCCGACTCGCTCGCGATCCAGGAAGTGGACGCTGTCATCTTGTGCACCCCCACGCAGATGCACGCCGCGCAGGCCATCGCCTGCATGAAGGCGGGCAAGCACGTGCAGGTCGAGATTCCGCTGGCTGATAGCTTGAAGGATGCTCAGGCCGTGGTGGCCCTGCAAAAGCAGACGGGCTTGGTGGCCATGTGCGGCCACACCCGGCGCTTTAACCCCAGCCACCAATACGTGCACAAGAAGATCCAGGCCCGTGAGTTCAACATCCAGCAACTGGACGTGCAGACGTATTTCTTCCGTCGCACGAATATGAACGCCCTGGGCCAGGCGCGTAGCTGGACCGACCACCTGCTGTGGCACCACGCCGCGCACACGGTTGATCTGTTCGCCTACCAGTGCGGCAGCCCCATCGTGAAGGCCAACGCCATCCAGGGCCCCATCCATCCGACGCTGGGTATCGCGATGGACATGAGCATCCAGCTCAAGGCCGCGAGCGGCGCGATCTGCACCCTGAGCCTGTCGTTCAACAACGATGGGCCCCTGGGCACTTTCTTTCGCTACATCGGCGACACCGCGACCTATATCGCACGCTATGACGATCTCTTCACCGGCAAGGAAGAAAAGATCGACGTGTCCCAGGTGGATGTCTCGATGAACGGCATTGAGCTGCAAGACCGCGAGTTTTTTGCCGCGATCCGCGAACGCCGCGAGCCCAATTCCAGCGTGGCCCAGGTGCTGCCTTGCTACGACGTGCTGCACCAGCTCGAACAGCAATTGGTCTGATCATGAACACGCGCCCACTCGGTCCCTTCCAGGTCAGTGCCATCGGCCTGGGCTGCATGAACCTGTCCTATGCCTATGGCGTGCCGCCCGACGAGGCCTATGGGGCGCGTGTGTTGATGACGGCCCTCGAGGCGGGGGTCACCCATTTCGACACCGCAGCGCTTTATGGCTTTGGCGTCAACGAAACGCTGGTGGGCAAGACGCTCAGGGCGCATCGCCACCAGATCACGCTGGCCAGCAAGGGTGGCATGGCGGGAGTCCCCGGGCCCGAAGGCAAGCCAGTACGCGTGATCGACGGGCGCCCCGAGGCGATCCGCCGCAACTGCGAAGACAGCCTGCGCCGCCTGCAGACCGACGTGATTGACCTGTACTACCTGCATCGTTGGGACAAGAAGGTGCCCATCGAAGACAGCGTGGGCGAGATGAGCCGATTGGTGGAGGCGGGCAAGGTGCGCACGCTGGGCCTGTCCGAGGTCTCGGCGGGCACGCTGCGGCGCGCGCATGCGGTGCATCCGATTACCGCCTTGCAGACCGAGTATTCCCTCTGGACCCGCGAGCCCGAGATCGCGGTGTTGCAGGCGTGTCGCGAGCTGCGCGTGGCCTTTGTGGCCTTCAGCCCGGTGGCCCGCGGCTTCCTGGCCGATGCTGTGCACGACGTACAGGCCTTCGCACCGGGCGATATCCGGCGGGCCATGCCGCGCTTCGCGCCCGAGCCCCATGCGGCCAACCTGCGCCTGCTGGCCGAGTACCGCGCGCTCGCGCGCGAGGCGGGTTGTACGCCGGCGCAGCTGGCCCTGGCCTGGCTGCTGGCGCAAGGCCCCGACATCCTGCCCATACCCGGCACCAGCCGGATCGAGCACCTGCAGGACAACCTGGGCGCCGCTGATTTGAAGCTGTCAGCCGACGTGCTGGCGCGTGCGGACGCCTTGATCAATCAGAGCACCGTGGCGGGTCCGCGCTATGCGGCCCAGTCGCAGTTGGAAGTGGATACGGAGACCTTCCCAGCTTGACATCAGCACACGCATGAAAAAAGGGACCCGAGGGTCCCTTTTTTCAATAGGCAGACGCCTTACAGCGTGTCGATAAAGCTGCGCAGCTTGTCCGAGCGGCTCGGGTGCTTCAACTTGCGCAGGGCTTTGGCCTCGATCTGGCGAATGCGCTCGCGCGTCACATCGAACTGCTTGCCCACTTCTTCCAGGGTGTGGTCGGTGGACATCTCGATGCCAAAGCGCATGCGCAGCACCTTGGCTTCGCGCGGGGTGAGCGAGTCGAGGATGTCCTTGACCACATCGCGCAGGCCCGCCTGCATCGCTGCTTCGAT
>JBIKUT010000245.1:0-3966 GCA_044347465.1 Ramlibacter sp. | reverse complement strand
CATCCGCCTGGAAGTCGACGGCGGCATCAAGGTCGACAACATCGCCCGCGTCGCCGCCGCCGGCGCCGACACCTTCGTGGCTGGCAGCGCCATCTTTGGCAAGCCCGACTACCGCAGCGTCATCGACACCATGCGCACCGCGCTCAAGGCCTGACGCCTAGGGGCCGCGCGGCCCCGTCGACTCCCTCCTACCCGGGGCCGCCGGGCGCACCGACAGACGCTCTAGCCCTGCGGCTACGGCCTATGCCCATGAGCTTGCCTACCCTCGCGTCTTCGATGGAAACCCTCCATCGTGTGCGGAGGTGTCATGGACATGTTGGCGGATTGGCCAGGCTGGCTGGTGTGGTGTGCCGCGGGTGTCGGCGCGCTCATCGCGATCGGGATCGTCGTCTGTGTGATCGAGGCCACGCTGGACCTCGACGGTCGCTGAAGGGTCGTGAGGCCATGGCCCTTCCCCGGCAAGAATCGCAACGCAAGGCCAAGGCCGGCGATGCCGTCGCCCTCCACCAACGCCAGCTCGAGGCCTTTGTCGCCCCGGCGGAGGCGGCCCTGACCACCGACCAGGGCGTCGTCATCCCCGACAACCACCACTCGCTTCAGGCCGGTCTGCACGGCCCCACGCTGGTCGAGGATTTCGTGCTGCGCGAAAAACTCGCGCACTTCGCGCACGAGCGCATCCCCGAGCGCGTGGTGCATGCGCGCGGTGCGGGTGCGCATGGCTACCTGGAGGTGTATCGCTCCTTGTCGGCCTACACGCGTGCCGATTTCTTGCAAGAGCCCGGGGGGCGCACCCCCGTCTTCGTGCGTTTTTCCAATCTCACGGGCGCACGCGGATCGGCCGACACCGTGCGTGACGTGCGCGGCTTCGCGGTCAAGTTCTACACCCGCGAAGGCAACTTCGACCTGGTCGGCGCCAGCCTGCCCGTGGCTTTCGTTCAGGACGCCATGAAGTTTCCCGACTTCGTACACGCGCTCAAGCCCGAACCCCATCACGACATGCCGCAGGCCTGCAGCGCCCACGACAACTTCTGGGACTTCGTCTCGCTTCAACCCGAGTCTTTGCACGGCCTCATGTGGCTGATGTCCGGCCGCGCCTTGCCTCGCAGCCTGCGCATGATGGAGGGCTTTGGGGTGCACACCTTTCGCCTGGTCAATGCGCAAGGCGCGGGTCACTTCGTGAAGTTTCACTGGCGCCCGCGCCTGGGCACCCATGCCTTGGTCTGGGACGAGGCGCAGCGCATCGCCGGCAAGGACCCCGACTTCCTGCGGCGTGACCTCTGGGAAGCGATCGCCCAGGGCCATGCGCCCGAGTGGGAGCTGGGCCTGCAGCTGATTGAGGAGGCGCGGGCCCAGGCGCTGGGCGTGGACCTGCTCGATCCGACCCAGCTCGTGCCCGAGGAACTCGTGCCCGTGCAGGCCGTTGCCAAGCTGGTCCTGCATCGCAACCCGGACAACTTCTTTGCGGAGACCGAGCAAGTGGCCTTCCACCCCGGACACCTCGTGCCGGGCATCGACTTCAGCCATGACCCCTTGCTGCAAGGGCGGCTCCTGTCGTACACCGACGCTCAGATGGCCCGCCTGGGCGGCCCCAATGGCCACGCCCTGCCGATCAACCAGCCGGTGTGCCCCGTGCACAACTTTCATCGGGATGGCGCGCACCGTGTGACCATCGATCGCGGCAGCGCCAACTACGAACCCAACACCTTGGCACAGGGCAGCGAGTTTCGCGTCGACGGCGGCCAGCAGGGATTCCAGAGCCAGGCCGACACCCTGGCGGTGACCAAGGCGCGTCACCGCCCGTCCTCTTTTGACGACCACTTCAGTCAGGCCACCCTGTTTTGGAATAGCCAGTCGCCTGCGGAGAAAGACCAGATCGTCGCGGCCTTCCAGTTCGAGCTGGCTCACGTGGGGTCGTCTGCGGTTCGCCAGCGGATGGTGGACCTGCTCGCGCATGTCGATGCGCGCCTGGCCCGCAAAGTGGCCGACGCCTTGGGGCTGGGCCCGCCCGACCCGCGGGCCGCGGCGGGCCGCGCCGGCTTTCGCGCGCCTGCGGCTACGCCTGCGTCTCTCGAGCGTTCGCCCACCTTGGCCGGCGTTGCGGGGCCCGCTGCGGGCATTGCCACGCGCCGCATCGCCATCCTCGTGGCGGCGGGCGTGGAGGTCGGCGCGATGAAGCTCCTGCAGCAGACCCTGCACGAGCTGGGGGCGGTGACCCGTGTGGTGGCCGCTCAGCTCGGGGTCGTGGCCACGTCCTCCGGGCAGCAGCTGCCCGTGGACCACACCTGGGCCTGCATGCCCTCGGTGATGTTCGACGCGGTCCTGGTGCCAGCGGGCGCTGTCAGCGCGCAGGCCCTGGCCGCCCAGGGCGATGCCGTGCATTTCGTGCTCGAGGCCTATCGCCACGGCAAGGCCCTGTGCCTGATTGGCGAGAGCGTGCGATTGCTGCAACTGGCGGGCGAGCAGGCCCCCCGCGCACCCGGCGTGGTCCACGGTCCCAATGACCCGGCGGCCCGCCTGCAGATGGCCCAGGACTTCGTTCAGGCCATCGCTCGGCATCGCCATCCGGGCCGCTCCGGTGTGGAGGCTGTTGCGGCCTGAGGCACACTGCCGGGGATGACCCCGTTTTCCCCCGACACGATTCGCGCCGCCCTGGTCGACCTGGACGGCACCTTGGTCGACACCCTGGGCGACTTCACCGTCGCCCTCAACGCCATGCTGCGCGACTTGTCCTTGCCGGCGCTCTCGCGCCCCGACATCGAGCGGCGCGTGGGCAAGGGCTCGGAGCACCTGATACGCGCGACGCTGCAGGCCGTGGACGGCGACCCCGCGCTCTACCCCGAGGCCTGGGCGGCCTACCAGCGCCATTACGACGCGGCCAACGGCCAGCATGCCGATGTCTACCCCGGCGCGCGCGAGGGCTTGGACTTTCTGCGTGCGCGCGGGGTGCGTATGGCCTGCGTCACCAACAAGCCGGGCCGCTTTGCCCGTGACCTGCTGCGGGCCAAGGACCTGGAGGGCTACTTCGAGCAGGTGGTGGGCGGCGATGCCTATCCCCAGCGCAAGCCGCACCCCATGCCCCTGCTGATGTCGGCCCAGGCCCTGGGCGTCATACCGGCGCAGACCCTGATGGTGGGCGATTCCAGCAACGACGCCCAGGCCGCGCGCGCTGCGGGCTGCCCGGTGGTCCTGGTCACCTATGGCTACAACCACGGCGAGCCGGTGCGCAGCGTGGATGCGGACGCCTGGATCGACTCTCTGGCGCAACTGGCCGACTTGATGCCTTGAGCCCGGCGCGCCGGGTCGTTTGCTACACTGCCTCTCATGTTCATCCACCGCACCGCCCTCACAGGTCGCTCCGACCGGGGAGCCTGGCCCTGGCGTCAGCCAGTCAGCGTGCGCGTCTGATGGCACGGGGCCTCCCGTGCCCCTCACCCATCGAATCCCGCGGCCTTGCGCCGCCGAGCTTGTGGAGGCTCCCCCCGTGATCACTGAACTCGAATTCAAAAGCCTGGCCCAGCAAGGCTACAACCGCATCCCCCTCATCGCCGAGGCCTTTGCGGATCTGGAAACCCCTCTATCGCTGTACCTGAAGCTCGCCCACGCCAAGGGCGATGGCCGCCTGTCCTTCCTGCTTGAATCCGTCGTGGGCGGGGAGCGCTTTGGCCGCTACAGCTTCATCGGCCTGCCCGCCCGCACCTTCTTGCGCGCCAGCGGATTTGGCGCGCAGGCGCACACCGAGGTTGTGCGAGACGGCCAGGTCATTGAGGCCGCGTCCGGCAATCCGCTCGATTTCATCGAGGCCTACCAAAAGCGCTTCAAGGTGGCCCTGCGCCCGGGCCTGCCGCGCTTTTGCGGCGGCCTGGCTGGCTACTTCGGCTACGACACCGTGCGCCACATCGAGAAAAAGCTCGAGGCCAGCTGCCCACCCGACACCCTGGGCTGCCCGGACATCCTGCTGCTGCAATG
>JBIKUT010000244.1:0-3971 GCA_044347465.1 Ramlibacter sp. | reverse complement strand
TGGTGGGCTTGGAAGCCTTCTTGAGCTGCTCGGTCAGGGCCAGGACGGCCTTGTCGATGCCGCGCTTGAGGTCCATGGGGTTCATGCCGGCGGCCACATACTTCATGCCTTCGCGCACGATGGCCTGGGCCAGCACGGTGGCGGTGGTGGTGCCGTCACCGGCGTTGTCCGAGGTCTTGGAAGCGACTTCCTTGACCATCTGGGCGCCCATGTTCTGCAGCTTGTCTTTGAGCTCGATTTCCTTGGCCACGGACACACCGTCCTTGGTCACGGTGGGGGCGCCGAAGGAGCGCTCGAGCACCACGTTACGGCCTTTGGGGCCCAGGGTGACCTTGACCGCGTTGGCCAGGATGTTCACGCCTTCGACCATGCGGGCGCGGGCGTCGCCGCCGAAAATCACGTCTTTTGCTGCCATTTGATTGACTCCGAATTCAGTTAAAAGTGAGGATGTTTTTGTCTGCGGCCGGGCTTTCAGCCCTTAACTTGGCGCTGCCAAGTCAGCCTGCGACGGAAGTGATCGCTTACGCGCTCACTTCTCAACAACTGCAAACAGGTCGTCTTCTTTCATGACCAGCAGCTCGTCGCCGTCGACCTTGACGGTCTGGCCGCTGTATTTGCCAAACAGGACGCGGTCGCCGATCTTGATGTTCATGGCGACCAGATCGCCCTTGTCGTTCTTGCGGCCGGGGCCGACGGCCAGGACTTCACCCTGGTCCGGCTTTTCGGCGGCGGTGTCGGGGATGACGATGCCCGAGGCGGTCTTGGTCTCGTTTTCGAGGCGCTTGACGATCACGCGATCGGCGAGGGGACGAAGTTTCATGGGTTCTCCTTGAGGGGACTTCTTGATAAAGGAAATCGAAAAGCGCCCACCGGGGTGAGCACTTTGGATTGAACGCGAGGGGTGCTAGCACTCGTCCTCAGCGAGTGCTAATGATACGGGCTTTCTGGCCGTTTTCAAGACGTCCTGCTTTTGACCGAGCCACAGCCGGGGTCGGGCCTATAGTCGGGCGGTGATGCATCTGTTTCGGCGACACCCCTTGTTTCGGCGCGCGGCCATCGCGCACTGGCGGGTGGGGCGGTGGCCGACGGCGATCCATGCGCTGATGTGGTCGGCGGCGTCCGGCCTGATTTTTGTGGGGCTCAATGCGCTGATGCGCCAGCTGAGTCTGGAGCTGAGCGCATTCCAGACCCAATTTCTGCGCTATTTGATGGGTTTGCTGGTGATGCTGCCCCTGATGCTGCGATCGGGCCTGGCCGATCTGCGACCGGTCAGCCTGCGCGGGCAGTTCCTGCGGGGGGGCGTGCACACCCTGGGGCTGCTGGTGTGGTTCGCCGCCGTGCCGCACATCACGCTGGCCGACACCACCGTGATCGGGTTCACCACGCCGATCTTCATCATGCTCGGGGCAGCGCTGTTCTTGTCCGAGCCGATGCGGGGCTCACGCTGGGTGGCGGCCGGTCTGGGCATGACCGGGGTGCTGATCGTGGTGGGGCCGCGCCTGAGTGGCGAGGGCGGCATCCACTTGTTGGTGATGCTGATGTCGGCGCCGATCTATGCCGTGTCCTTTCTCATGACCAAGGCCCTCACGCGCTATGAGCGGCCGTCGGTGATCGTGCTGTGGCAGGCCATCACCGTGACGCTTTTGAGCCTGCCCTTTGCGCTGACCGACTGGCAGTGGCCCAGCCTCGCGCAATGGGGCGGCTTCCTGGTGTGCGGCATGCTGGGCTCAGGCGGTCACTACTGCCTGACGCGGTCCTATGCGAGTGCCGACATCTCGGCCACGCAGTCCATCAAGTTTCTTGACCTGGTCTGGGCGGCGGCGATTGGCTGGCTGATTTTTGGTGATGCCCTGAGCCAGTGGACGGTGGTGGGCGGGCTGGTGATTTGCGCCTCCACTGTCTGGATCGCGCGGCGCGAGGCGCGTGCAGCAAGCTGAGGGCCGGTCAGGCGTTGGTGATGCCGCCGGCCACATGCCCCGCGGGCACATGTCGGGCGGCGTGGTTCACATGGCCGGTCTGGTCGTCGAAGAAGAAATCAGGTTCGAACTCGCGCAGGAATTCGCCCTTGGGCAAGCCACCCAGAAACATGGCCTCGTCGACCTGAATGTTCCAGTCCATCAGCGTGCGGATGGCGCGCTCGTGCGCCGGCGCGCTGCGCGCCGTGACCAGTGCGGTGCGTATGCGCATGGGGCTGGCCGACGGGGTGCTGATGCCGGCCTGCTGCAGGCGGTGCAGGGCCACGAGTAGGGGCTTGAACGGCCCCTCGGGCAGAGGGTGGGCGGCCTTGCTCGATTCATGTTGTTGGAAGGCGTCCAGCCCCTGGGCCTGGAAGACGCGCTCGGCTTCGTCGGAGAACAGCACGGCGTCGCCGTCAAAGGCGATGCGCACTTCTTGCGGGTAATTGGTGCCCGCCAGCACCGATTCGGTCAGCACGCGCGCCGCCGGAAATCCTGCATTGAGGGCCTCGCGCACGTCTTCGGCGTTGGCCGACAAAAACAGGTGAGCGCCCAGCGGCCGCAGGTAGCGAAAGGGTGCGCGCCCCTGAGTGAACACGCCGCGTTGCAGCTTGATCTCGTTGGCATGGCCCGAGCGGAAGATGCGCATCCCCGAGACCGGGTCGTTGCGCGAGAGGATCACTACCTCGACCCGCTGCTGCTCGGGCTCGTTGAAGGCCAGCAGCTTCTTGATCAGGGAAAAGGCAATGCCGGGGCGCGCGGGCTGGTCCAGGCGCTGCAGCTGCAGGGCCATGTAGGCGCCAGGGTCGCCGCTTTCGAAGATGCGGTTTTCTTCTTCGAAGTTGAAGAGCGCGCGCGAGGAGATCGCCACGACCAGCTTGTTTTCGAGAGAGACGCTCATGTCAGCGCGCAGGGCATTACCGGACCCATTGGTTGAGTTGGATGATGGGCAAGAGTACCGCAAGCACGATGAGCATGACCACCAGCCCCATGGTGACGATCAAAAGCGGCTCGAGCACCGTCGCCAGGGTGAGGGCGCGGCGCTGCACCTCGGCCGAGAGCTGTTGGGCCGCGCGATCGAGCATGGTGGGCAGCTGCCCGGTCTGCTCGCCCAGGCGGGCGAACATGGCCAGCAGGCCGGGGAAGCGCTTTTTCTGGGCGAGGGCGGACGCCAGGGGCGCGCCTTCGCGCACCAGCACCAGGATGTCCAGGCCGTCGGCCCGCAGGGAGCGGTTGTTCAAGGTTTCGCCCGCCGCCTGCAGGGCCTTGAGGATCGGCACGCCGCCTGCGGCCAGCATGGCCAGCGTGCTGGCAAAGCGCGCTGCGTTGTAGCCGCGTGCCAGCCGACCTACCAGGGGCAGTCGCAGCCACGCGGCATCGAAGCGTTCACGAAAGCCGGGGTTGCGCAGCGCCACTCGCAGGGCGAGCACGCCCGCTGCCAGCGCCAAGGCGATCCACAGGCCGCCCTCGCGCACCCCGGCGCTGATCGCCAGCATCGCTGAAGTCAGGAAGGGCAAGGCCCGCTGGCTGCCTGCGAACACCGCAGCCACCTGCGGCACCACATAGGTGACCAGGAAGATCACGATGGTGATGGCCACCAGGGTGACGATGGCCGGGTAGAGCGCGGCGCCGACCAGGCGGGCCTTGAGCGCCTGACTGGCCTCGAGGTCATCGGCCAGACGTTCGAGCACCACACCGAGCTGCCCGCTGTGTTCGCCCGCTGCGACCACCGCCATGTACACATCCGAGAACTCGCGCGGGTGTTGCGCCAGTGCCTTGGCAAAGGGCGAGCCCGCATTCACCTCGGCGCGCAGTGCGGCGACCAGTCCGTGGTGGCGCGGGTCGTCGGCTTCGTCGGCAAGCGCCGTCAGGGCGCGCTCGAGTGGCAGACCGGCGGCGACCAGGCCAGCCAGTTGGCGGGTCCAGACGGCCAGGCCGGTGGCCGAGAACACCCGGCGCGCTTGCCAGGTGGCGCTGCTCCAGGCGCTGCCACCGGGCAGTCCCGTTGCCAGGGGC
>JBIKUT010000243.1:0-3973 GCA_044347465.1 Ramlibacter sp. | reverse complement strand
CCTGCAACGCCAGCACGCGCGAGCGCGGCACGGGCCGCCTTGATGCCCATGTCGGTGGGCGAGACATGGCCCAGGGCGCCGCAGTAATCGACCATGGGCGTGCGCACGCCATCGAGCAGCCAGACATCGTTAAAGGCGCTGAAAAATCCACGGGAAGTCATAGGGGGTGTGCTTTCGAGTCAGGGGCGCGGCTTGACAATCCCAGGCAGGGTATCCGCATGCAAGGCCTCGACGATGGCGGCGCGATGCGCCAGCACCGCGCGTTGGTTGATCGAGCCCTTGTCGGTGACCTCGCCGATGTCGATGGTGGGCGGCTCGGACAGCAGACACAGGCGGGCGATACGGTTAGCGCTGCCCGTGGCACTTTTCGCCAGTTCGTCGACCACGTTCTGGAAATGCGCCTGCACCGGCGCGCTGGCTAGCACCTCGGACATCGGTGCCGAGGCGTCCAGACCCGCCAGCTGGCGCACGGCCGCCGTCGGGAAGACCATGGCACCGACTTCCTTCATGTTCAGACCGGTGATGACCACGTCCTGGATGTAGGGGGCGCCCGCGGCGATCACCTTGGCCCGCAAGGGGCCGACGCTGACGAAGGTACCGGTCGCCAACTTGAAGTCCTCGGCGATGCGGCCGTCAAACTTCAGTCCCAGGTGGATGTTGTTCTCGTCGATCCACTTGACCGCGTCGCCCGTGCAAAAGAAGCCTTCTTCGTCAAAGGCCTCGGTCGTCTCGGCGGGCATCCGCCAGTAACCCGGCGTGACGTTGGGGCCGCGATAGCGCACTTCCACCTTGCCATCCACCGGCACCAGCTTGAGCTCCATGCCCGGTGTGGGCACGCCCAGGTCGCCCGAGCGCACATGCGGATTGGTGACGTAGATCGCGAAAGGACCCGACTCGGTCATGCCCAGGCCGGTGCCCATGACGATGCGCTCGCCGATCTCGCGCTCCTGCGATTCAAAGAGGCTGTCCCAGACCGACTGCGCCAGCGCAGCGCCGGCGTAAAAACACATTTGCAGCCGCGACAGCAGATTCTTGCGCAGCACGTCGTCGGTCTTCATCGCATTCGCGATGGCCTCGAAGCCGGTGGGCACGTTGAAGTACACGGTGGGTGCGATCTCGCGCAGATTGCGCAGGGTCTCGCCCATGAGGGCCGGCGTGGGCTTGCCGTCGTCGATGTACAGGGTGCCACCGTGGTAGACCACCATGCCGAAGTTGTGGTTGCCGCCGAAGGTGTGGTTCCAGGGAAGCCAGTCCACCAGCACCAGCGGCTCCTGCGCCAGCACCGGCATGGACTGCGCCATCTGCTGCTGGTTGGCACACCACATGCGCTGGGTGTTGATCACCGCCTTGGGCATCTTGGTCGAGCCGCTCGTGAACAAAAACTTCACGAGGGTGTCGGGGCCGGTGGCCTGCATGGCGCGGTCCACCGCGTCGGTGGCGGGCGTGGCGGCGAGATCAGCGAAGCTGCCCGTCTTGCGACCCTCCAGGCTGCCAGCATTGATCACCACTTCCATGTCGCTGCCCACCGCCGCTTGGATCGCCTTGCCATAGCGCGCGCCATCGGCAGCAAACACCAGGCCCGGCGTGATCGTCTTGAGCACGTGGCGCAGCTTGCCGTAGTCCTGGCTGACCAGCGAATACGGCGGCGATACCGGCACGAAAGGCACACCCGCCAGCAAGCAACCCAGCGCGATCTGTGCGTGCTCTAGGTCGTTCTCGGACAGGATGGCCACGGGACGCTCCTGCGACAGCCCGCGGTCGATCAGGCCTTGCGCGATGCTGCGCGCACGGGCCCAGGCCTGCGCGTAGGTCAGGCGGATCCAGTCGCCCGTGCGGCCATCGGCCAGCTTCTCGCGGCGCGCCATGAAGGTCTGGTCAGGCTTGACATGTGCCCAGTGCTTCAGGCGATCACTCATGCGATCGGCGTATTCGGGCAGGTCGTTCTCGGCGCGCAGGTACTGCACGCCGCTTGCGCCGTCACGCAGGCTGACGCGGGTGACACCGAAGGTCAGGGCTCGAAACTTGGGGCTGCTCACAGGCGTCTCCGTCTCAGGTCTTTTGCACCTTGGCGGCGCGGCCCTCGAGGAAGGCACGTACACGCGCCTTGGCCTCAGGCGCGCTTTGCGCGATGGCGGCCATGAGCGCCTCGGTCATGAAGCCCTGGTCGGCGGGCTGCTCGGCGATCCGGGGCAGCGCGTGCGTCAGCGCGTAGTTGGTCATGGGCGCGTTCTGGGCGATCTGGCGGGCCAACGCCAGCGCCTTGTCGAAGGCCTGGCCGGTGGGCACCAGGTATTGCGCCAGGCCGATGCGCTCGCCATCCTGCGCGTTGTAGACACGGCCGGTGAGCATCATGTCGGTCATGCGCGCCACGCCGATCAGGCGCGGAATGCGCACCGAACCACCGCCGCCCACGAAGATGCCGCGCGAGCCTTCGGGCAGCGCGTAGAAGGTGGTCTCGTCGGCGACGCGGATGTGGCAGGCGCTGGCCAGCTCCAGACCCCCACCCACCACCGCGCCATGCAGCGCGGCGACCACCGGCACCGGTCCGTATTGCACACGCTCGAGCGCGGTGTGCCACATGCGCGAATGCAGCACGCCCTGGGCGGCATCGCGCTCACTGAGCTCCGACAGGTCCAGGCCCGCGCAGAAGTGATCCCCCTCGCCGTCGATCACGGCGGCGCGCACGGTATCGGGCAGTTCCTCGAACAGGCGACGAATCGACAGCACCAGGCGGTCGTTGAGGGCGTTGCGTTTGGCGCCGCGGGTGATGCGGATCACCGCCACTTCACGGGCATCGCCCTGGAAATCGAGGTGGATGTCGGTATAGGTCATGCCAGTCTTTCTTGTGACCTTGATTATGGTTATCGATAATAATCAAAACAAGTCCTACGAAAGACTGCTCGCGCAGGGTTTACCCAGGATCGGGCCCCAGCGATCAGTCGGCTTCAGGCCTCAAGGATGGCGCCCAATGAAGTCCAGCATGGCCTTGAAAAACTCAGCGCGCGCTGCATCTGTGGCGCCGAGCGACGCACCCAGGGTCTGCCCCGAGCCCCAGGTGGCTTGGCGTCGCACCAGCGGGCCGAAGTACGCGTTGTGGGCCATGTCGTCCACGTACAGAACTTCCACCTTGGCGCCCCGCTTTTGCACGCCTTCCACCCATTGGAGGGCATGCGGAATGCGCTGGCCAGGCGTGCTCTGGTTGCAATAGCGCGAACTGCCCGGCGGCACCCCGGGAAACTGGATGTTCAGACGGCAGTCGTCGCTGAGCGTCCAACGCACGCCCTGCGGGTCGGCGTTGCCAAAGTCGTCCAGCTTCCCAAAGGCCAGCAAAACAGGCACGCGGATCTCGTCGGGCAAGCCCAGTCCGATGGGGGTGACACCCTCCGCAATCACACCCCGGACATGCGCCGGATCGACGACTCCAGCCAGGTTGGCCACGACCGCCGCCCCGTTGGAGATGCCAAACAAATACACACGACGGACATCAATGTCGGTGCGTTGGATGGCCCACCGATATGCGGCCAGGGCCGTGGAATAGATCATGCGCTGGCGGGCTTCGTTGGTCACCGAGCGAGCCCAAAACAGCGAGTCGCGCCCCGCGAGGCCTTGCATGGCGTAGGCATCGAACGCCAGCGTGGCAAAACCCTTTTGGAAGAACGCCTCGTCAGAGCGAAGCACATCGTGAATGCCGCCACCGCCATGCACGCTGATCATCAGAGGCGGGCTGACGACGCCCGCAGGCAGACGAAATTTGACGCGCGACTCACACGGATCAAAACCACCCAGCCGACCCGACACCGTATGAAAGTTGGCACGCAGGGCGACCAACTCCAAGGCCCCGCGCTCCTGCGGCAAGCAGGTGATGGCAGGTTGTGCGGCGACGCCCAGCGAGCCACACAGCCCGATAAAAAAGAGAAGACAGGCGCGCAATGCCATGAATATTGGTGCGGTTGTCGGAGCCGAATAGCATCCG
>JBIKUT010000242.1:0-3979 GCA_044347465.1 Ramlibacter sp. | reverse complement strand
GATCATGACCTGCGTGCGCTTGTTGTTACGGGTACGGTAACCCTTGGTCATGTTGCCCCACGGGTCGACCGGCACACGGCCCTCGCCGGTACGGCCTTCGCCGCCGCCGTGCGGGTGGTCGATCGGGTTCATGGCCACACCGCGAACGGTGGGACGAATACCCATGTGACGCTTGACGCCAGCCTTGCCCAGTTGGCGCAGGCTGTGTTCTTCGTTGGCGACTTCACCGATGGTGGCGCGGCACTCGATGTGGATCTTGCGAACCTCACCGGAGCGGATGCGGACCTGAGCGTAGGTGCCTTCACGTGCCAGCAGGGTGGCGGAGGCGCCAGCCGAGCGAGCGATCTGCGCGCCCTTGCCAGGCTGCAGCTCGATGCAGTGAATGGTCGAACCCACCGGGATGTTGCGGATCGGGAGCGTGTTGCCCGCGCGGATCGGCGCCTCGGAGCCGGACATCAGCGATGCGCCGACTTCCAGGCCACGCGGGGCGATGATGTAGCGGCGCTCGCCGTCGGCGTAGCACACCAGAGCGATGTGGGCCGTGCGGTTCGGGTCGTACTCGACGCGCTCGACCTTCGCCGGGATGCCGTCCTTGTCGCGACGGAAATCGACCACGCGGTAGTGGTGCTTGTGACCACCGCCCTTGTGGCGCACGGTGATGCGGCCGTTGTTGTTGCGGCCCGACTTCTGGTGCTGGGGTTCCAGCAGCGGCGCGTAGGCCTCACCCTTGTACAGGTGATCGCGCGTGACCTTGACCACGGCACGTTGGCCGGGCGAGGTCGGTTTCATCTTGATGACTGCCATGACGTATTCCGCTGTTAAGCGGCCTCCCCGGACAGGTTCAGCTCTTGACCCGGCTTGAGTCGCACATAAGCCTTGCGCACGTTGTCGCGACGGCCGATGGAGCGACCAAAGCGCTTGGTCTTGCCCTTGGTGTTGACCACCGAGACGCCCTCGACTTCGACCTTGAACATCAGTTCAACAGCGGCCTTGATCTCGGGCTTGGTGGCGTCTTGCAGCACCTTGAAGGTCACGGCGTTGGTCTTCTCGGCCACCTGCGTCGCCTTCTCGGAGACGATGGGAGCCACCAGCACCTGCATCAGGCGCCCTTCGTCGAACTTGCGTTCGGCGGGGGTAGGGTTCACACGGCTCATGCGAACATCTCCTTGAGCTTGTCGATGGCGGCCTTGGTGACCAGCACTTTCTTGTAGTGCACCAGCGACAGCGGGTCGGCGTAACGCGGCTCGACGACGAGCACGTTCGGCAGGTTGCGGGAAGCCAGGTACAGGTTCTCGTCGACCTCGTCGGCGATCACGAGGACCGACTGGAGGTTCATGGCCTTGAACTTGGCAGCCAGGAGCTTGGTCTTGGGCGAATCCACCTTGATGGAATCGACCACGGCCAGACGGCCTTCGCGGGCCAGCTGCGAGAAGATGGACGCCATGCCGGCGCGGTACATCTTCTTGTTGATCTTCTGGGTGAAGTTCTCTTCCGGGCTGTTCGGGAAGATGCGGCCGCCTCCGCGCCACAGCGGCGAGGAGGTCATACCGGCGCGAGCGCGGCCGGTGCCTTTTTGCTTGAACGGCTTTTTGGTCGAGTGCTTGACCTGCTCGCGGTCCTTCTGGGCGCGCGTGCCTTGGCGGGCGTTGGCCTGGTAGGCAACGACGATCTGGTGAACCAGGTCTTCGTTGTATTCACGGCCAAACACGGTCTCGGGCGCGTCCACTTTGGAAGCGGCCTGGCCTTGTTCGTTCAGGAGTTCGAGTTGCATTACTTCGCTCCCTCAACCGACTTGGCCTTGACGGCCGGCCGGACGGTGACGAAGCCACCCTTGGCGCCGGGCACGGCGCCGCGAATCAGCAGCAGCTGGCGGGCTTCGTCGATACGGATCACGTCCAGGTTCTGGATGGTCTTGGTGACGTCACCCAGGTGGCCGGACATCTTCTTGCCGGGGAACACGCGACCGGGGTCCTGGGCCATCGAGATGGAGCCGGGGACGTTGTGCGAACGGCTGTTACCGTGCGAGGCGCGCTGCGACGAGAAGTTGTGACGCTTGATGGTGCCGGTGAAGCCTTTACCGATCGAGGTGCCTTGCACATCGACCTTCTGGCCCACGCTGAACACATCGGCGACGGGGATCACGGCACCGGCGGCGTACTTGGCCGCAGCTTCGGGGGTGACGCGGAATTCTTGGACGATCTCACCGGCTTGCACGCCCGCCTTGGCGAGGTGACCGGCTTGCGGCTTGGTCACGCGCGAGGACTTGCGTGCACCGAACGTGACCTGCAGGGCCACGTAGCCGTCGTTCTCTTGGGTCTTGACCTGGGTCACGCGGTTGTTGGACACGTCCACCACCGTCACCGGCACGGCATCGCCGTCGTCGGTAAAGAGGCGCATCATGCCCACCTTGCGGCCCAGCAACCCTTGGGAGTTGCTCTGACTCATGTTGTTACTCCGTTGCTCTCGCCGCAGCCGCTTCAATTGGCTTCTGCGTTTGACGTGTCTCCAAGCGGAAACACGGCGAAAGAAGGTTGATAAAAGCTCGGCCCAAAAAGGGCAGAGCCAGCGAGTATAGCCTGGTTTTGACCGGGTGACAAGACAGGCTGGCGCGAGCGCATCAATAAAGGCTGGACACCCACGCAGCGCAATGACGAGCCCCCCGCCCCAATGATTGCAGTGATTGCAGTGATTACAATCATCCCTCCCGCTCGGAGATCCCGCCCATGGCCAGCATCACCATCCGCAACCTCGAAAACGACACCAAGCACCGCATGAAGCTGCGCGCCGCCTTGCACGGTCGGTCGATGGAGGAGGAGGCACGCGACATCCTGCGGCGCGCAACCGCCCATGAGGATGCGCCCGCCGACCTGTCCGCCACCATCCGCAACCGGCTGTCGACCGCCGACCGCATGGACCTGAAACCGCCACCGCGGCCCGTGAGCCTGAGTGAAGAAGTGATGGCAGCAGCCAGCCGACTCGGCATCGATGTGTCGCAAGTCTGCGAACAGCACCTGCGTGAGGTCGTCAAGCGCACGCAGGACAGCCAGTGGCGCGAAGAGCATGCCGGCTTCATCGCCGCCTACAACGCCACCGTCGAAGCTGAAGGCCTGCCGCTGGACGAATGGAGAAGTTTCTGATGGCGCGCTTCGACGTCTATGCGAACCCGGGGCGCCACGCGGGCACCACGCCCTACTTGCTGGATGTGCAAAGCGATCTGCTGGAGGACCTGGAGACCCGGATGGTCATCCCTCTGCGCAGTCTTCGGCATTTTCCGAAGGTGACGCTTTCAACCCGGCTGACGCCCGTGTTCGCCATCGAAGGTGAGGACTACCTGCTGGAGACACCGAAGATGGGCGCTGTGCCACAGCGGGTACTGAAGTCACCCGTGACCTCACTCGCACAAGCGCAGGACCAGGTCACCGCCGCCCTCGACTTTCTATTCCAGGGCTATTGAACGAGCGACCAAAAAAAGCGCCCTGCGCAAAAACAAAAAGCCGCCCGAAGGCGGCTTTTTGCATTCAAGCAAGGCAGGTTTACTGCAGCTTGATCTCGACGTCCACGCCAGCCGGCAGGTCCAGCTTCATCAGCGCGTCGACGGTCTTGTCGGTGGGATCGACGATGTCCATCAGGCGCTGGTGGGTGCGGATCTCGAACTGGTCGCGCGAAGACTTGTTGACGTGCGGCGAGCGCAGGATGTCAAAACGCTTCATGCGGGTCGGCAGGGGCACGGGGCCCTTGACGATCGCGCCGGTGCGCTTGGCGGTGTCCACGATCTCGGCGGCCGATTGGTCGATCAGCTTGTAATCGAAGGCTTTGAGGCGAATGCGGATCTTTTGCTGGGCCATCTGGATCACTCCATGATCTTGGCGACGACGCCCGAACCCACGGTCTTGCCACCTTCGCGGATGGCAAAGCGCAGGCCTTCTTCCATGGCGATCGGGGCGATCAGCTTGACGGTGATCGTCACGTTGTCGCCCGG
>JBIKUT010000241.1:0-3983 GCA_044347465.1 Ramlibacter sp. | reverse complement strand
CCGGATCAAGAAAAGTCGCTCCCGCTTTTGCACCGTCCGCGACTTGCTGGCGAACAAGGCCCCCACCACCGGCAAATCACCCAACACTGGCACCTTCTGCTCGTTTTCGATGTTCTGGTCGGAGCTGTAGCCCGCGATCATGAGCGTCTCGCTCTGGCGCACCACTGCCTGCGTGCTCACGGTACTGCGACGCACGGTGGGCAGGGAATCGATCTGGCGGTCCTGGATCTGTCCGTCTTCGATGTCCACGGTCAGTTGGATCGACGGGTTCGCGCCGGCCATCAAGCGTGGCGTCACTTTCAGGGTGGTGCCGGCCGTCACGGGAGATACGGTCGCCGTGCGCTCTCCCTGCACACGGATGTAGAACGTCTCCGACAGGTCCAGGATGGCCCCGATATTGTCTGTGGTCAGGACCGAGGGGCGACTCTGGATACGGGCATCACCGCGTGTCTCCAGGAGCCGGATCTGCGCCAGCAACTGGGTGCCCGCATCCACAGGCAAGGTGCCCGAGCCTGCGCCGTTGGTCCCGATCTGCAAGGTCGATCCGTTGAAGCTGGCCGAGAACCCGCTGCTGGTCAGGCTCCAGTTGATCCCCATCTCGCGGGCGCGGTCGGTGTTGATGTCAATGATCATGGCCTCGATCTCGATCAGCGCCGACGGCACATCCAGTTGCGCAATCAAGCGCTCGTACACCGGCATCATCTCCGGCACATCACTCACCAGGATGGCGTTGAGCCTTGAATCCGCCTGGATCGAAGGCCCGCTGCTGCGGCCTGAGGGACGGGATCTCGGCGCTGCGCGCTCCGGCGACGGCGAGGGCGTCAACGCACCCGACGCCCCCAACAGGGGGACCGAGGCCATCACCGACGCGGCGATCGGCCCGGGCGCGTCGGGAGCGCGCTCGCCAACCACGCTGTCGACGCCCCCCGCTGCCAAGGTCAATCGCAGCACACTGGCCAGGCCACGCTGCACGATGGTCTGGTCGCGGTAGGTGATGGGACGGTCGATCGCTGACGCGTGCTGCAATCGGAACACGCGCACCTGCCGCCCACCCCCGCCGCCCGCCGATAACTGCTTCAAAGACTCCTCGACCAGGCTGACATAGCTGGCAGGGCCCGACACCATCAAGATGCCGTGATCCGGCAGCTCGCCCCAGCCAAAGCGCGGATCGACGACCCCCAGCTCGGTCAAGGTCGCACGCACCTGGGTCAGACCCCCTCCGGGAATCGGCAGGCTGCGCGTGACCATGTCGCTGGCCTTGCTCACATGCAGCACGCCCGCATGTGTGTACCAGGCAAAGCCGTACATCCCCCCCATGCGCGAAAGAAACTCGGTCGGCGTGGCGGTGGTGAAACGCCCGGTCACCGTGCCACTCACCCCGGGCTGTATCGACAGACTCAAGTTGAAGCCGGCGGCGAACTCGGCGAGCACGGTCTCCAGGCGCGTGTCCTGCGCGAAATAGCTGTAGGCCGAGGCCGGCCAGGGCGGCGTACCCGCCACTGCGCTGACCGTCCACAGGCCCAGGCAGATCACGGCCCGGCGCCAGCCCAAGCCCCGCGTCATGCGACGTTGCACACGCGCCCATAAGCGCTTCATCCAAGGTTCATGCATGGCGTCGCCTGACCTCCTGGGCGCAGCGCTCCCGCCAGAACGCCTGCACACTCACAAAATCCGTCAACTCAGTTTCCAGTCGCCGCAAATCGACAGGTGACGTCAGTCCCTGCTGCAGAACCAGCCAAGAGGACGTGTCGTCCAAAGCCAGCCTGGCCGCAAAGCCACGCACAGTGGCCGCGGCAGTGCGCAGCAGACTCACCAGAATGTCCTCCCGCTGTCGAACCTCCAAGCGGTTCATGTCCATCAGCAAGGCCTGCATCACCAGTCGCTCTCCTGGAAACGGACGCAGCTGCACCCGGTATGCCGCATCGACGATCAGGCTGAGCGATCCATCCGCGAGGCAGGCGGACGGATCCAAGGCGTGACGCGCCACGTAGGCGGTCAAAACCGGATGCTGCGGGGATGCGAAGGCGGTGTCGGCCATGACCTACTGCGCTGAACCCGGTTGACGCGCGAGCACGACCCGCAACACTTCGGCGACCGGCCCCAACAGGTCCTTGGGGATGTACTCGGACACGTTCCCACGGCGCATCAACTCCCAGGCCAAGGGCACGTTCTCCAAAATCGGCACACCCGCCTCGCGTGCGGCCCGCACCATGCGGGCAGCCAGAGCGCCCTCGCCCTTGGCCAGCAAGATCGGCAAGGGATCCTGGCCCGGCCGGTAGCGAATCGCCATGGCCAGGTGGATGGGGTTGGTAATCAGCACCGTCGAAGAGCGCGCGCCGTTCACGGCCTCTTCCTGCAACATCTGCTGGTGCAGGTGCCGGCGCTCGTGCTTGATCTGCGGATCGCCCTCCTGCTCCTTGTACTCGCGCCGCACTTCGTCGATCGACATCATCTGCTGCTTCATGTAGTGATGCCGTTGCCAAGCGAAATCGGCTGCAGCAATCACGGCATAGGCCAGGCCAATCTGCATGAACATACTGGCCATCAACGTTCCCAAAGCCACACCCACTCCCGCGATATCGCCTTGTGGCAAGGTCAAAAGCGTAGGCAGCTCGCTGCGCAGCGTCCAGAAAATGACGGCCGACAGCACCGCGATCTTCAGGATCGACTTCAGGAACTCCATGAGCCCCTTCTTGCCGAACATGTTCTGAACGTTCTGGACCACATTGAGCTTCTTGCCCGAGGGCTTGAGCGCCTTGAAGGCAAACAGCATGCCGGTCTGCGCCATCTCCACCACCAGACCGAGGACGATGACAATGAGGATGAACGGCATCACCAACGCCACGAAGCCGCGCCCCATCTCGAGCGCCAGCACATTCAGGGCCGCCTCAAACTCCATCGACATCAGGTTCGCAGGCATCACCAGCATGTCGGCCAGGCGTCGGGCCATCGCGGGCGCATCCATCAGCAAGTAACCCAGGAGCGCGGCGGTCAACACGGTCTGCGTCAGGTCTTTGCTGTGAGCGACCTGTCCTTCCTCACGCGCCTTGCGCAGCTTGGTCGGGGTTGGTTTTTCGGTCTTCTCGCTCACCGGCCCTCCGGGGCGGGGGCCCGCCAGTGTTCTTCGAGAAGCCTCAGGGCCCCGGGCGTTTCCGACACCAGGTCACGGCTGTAATCCAGGATCGTCGAAAAATAAAGTATCAACACCAGAAAAGCCAAGGCGCTCTTGATCGGCATCGCCAGAAAGAACACCTGCAGCTGCGGCACAAAGCGACTCACCAGCGCCAGACCCATCTCGGCCAGGAACATGGCCACGATCATGGGCGCAGACAGCAGCAAGCTCAGTTCAACCAATCGCAAGATCTGCTGAATCAGCACCGGCACCGACTCCGCACGAAAGTGCGGGAACCCGGTGAAAACATCCCACAGACGAAAACTCTCATACAAAACCTCCAGCATCAGCAAGAACCCACCGCTGATGAAGAAGAACACGATGAAGGCCTGGTTGAACAGAATCCCCAGCGGCGAGCTGTCGTTTCCCGTCAAGGGATTGAGGGTGCTGGAAATGCTGGCGCCACGCTGGTTGTCGACCAGAAAGCCCACCGCCTCGAAAGCCCAGAACGGCACGGCGATCAGGCAGCCCAAGACAAATCCGACAAAAGCCTCCTTGACCACAAGCAGCGCGATCTGCGTGGCATCCAGACCTGCGCTCTTGACCATGGGGATCAGGCTGGGCGCCACGACCAGCCCGAAACCGGCGGCCACGCACAGTCGCAACATCCCGGGCAGCACACTGCGCGGAAAGATCGGCAGAACCACGAATACGCCCAGGATCCGGGGCACGGTCCAAGCCAGTGCCAGCAGGAAGGAGGTCACGTCGCCGATCGCGTTCCCGCTGGGCATGGCGCGCCTATCGACCAAGCCTGGGTAGCGCATCCAGCACCACGACCGTGTAATTGAAAAGCTCCCCGCCCACCCAACCC
>JBIKUT010000240.1:0-3985 GCA_044347465.1 Ramlibacter sp. | reverse complement strand
GGGTGGCATCACCGTGAACCGCTTTTGCGCTTCGGGCCTGTCGGCGGTGCAGATGGCCGCCGACCGCATCCGCGTGGGTGAGGCCGACGTGATGATCGCCGCGGGCACCGAGAGCATGAGCCTGGTGCCGATGATGGGGAATTCGCCCTCGCTGTCGCCCGCGATCTTTTCTGACCCCGACGATCTCGAGCGCTATGGCATTGCGTACGGCATGGGCCTGACCGCCGAGAAAGTGGCGCAGCAATGGAAGGTCAGTCGCGAGGCGCAGGACCAGTTTGCCTGCCAGTCGCACCAGCGGGCGCTGGCGGCCATGCAGGCGGGCGAGTTTGCCCGCGAGATCACGCCGGTGGAGGTGAGCGAGCGTTCGGTGGATCTCGCGTCGGCCCAGACCCGTGTGACCACGCGCACGGTGAACCTGGACGAAGGCGCGCGCCCCGACACGTCGATGGAGGGTCTGGCCAAGCTCAAGACCGTGTTCGCCGCGCGCGGCAGCGTGACGGCGGGCAACAGCTCGCAGACGTCCGATGGCGCGGGCGCCTTGATCCTGGCCAGTGAGTCGGCGATCCAGCGTTTTGGTTTGACGCCCCTGGCGCGGTTCGTGAGTTACGCCAGCCGCGGCGTGCCGCCCCACATCATGGGCATCGGCCCGGTGGAGGCGATTCCCCTGGCCTTGAAGCGGGCGGGCCTGAAACAGGACGATATGGACTGGATCGAGTTGAACGAAGCCTTCGCCGCCCAGTCCCTGGCCGTGATGAACACGCTGGGGCTGGACCCGGCGCGGGTCAACCCCATGGGCGGCGCGATCGCCTTGGGGCATCCTCTGGGGGCGACCGGCGCGATCCGCTCGGCCACCGTGGTCCACGCCCTGCAACGCAAGAAGCTGCGTTATGGCATGGTCACCATGTGCGTGGGCATGGGACAGGGCGCAGCGGGCATCTTCGAGCGCGTTTGACACCGCCTGAATACACGACATCCGAAAGTAAGAGACACCATGAGCGACATCCTTGTCCATACCGAAGCGGGCGTGACCACGCTCACGATTCACCGCCCCGATCGCAAGAACTCGATTACGTCGGCCATGTACGGCGCCATGCACGAGGCGCTGGCCGCTGCCCAGGCCGATGCGTCGGTGCGGGTGGTGGTGTTCCAGGGCAGCGAGACCATCTTCAGCGCCGGCAATGACATCGGCGATTTTCTGAATACGCCGCCGGCGGGCCCGGATGCGCCGGTATTCAAGTTCCTGCATACGCTGGCGGCCTTTCCCAAGCCGGTGGTGGCTGCGGTGTGCGGGCCAGCGGTGGGCATCGGCACCACGATGCTGTTTCACTGCGATCTGGTCTATGCCGGCGACAACGCCGCGTTCTCCATGCCCTTTGTGAACCTGGGCCTGTGCCCGGAGGCGGCGTCCAGCCTGCTGGTGCCGCAGATGCTGGGGTATCACCGTGCGGCCGAGGCCCTGCTTCTGGGCGAGCCTTTCATGGCGGAAGCAGCCCTGGAAGTGGGCCTGGTCAATCGTGTCGTGCCGCCGTCTGAGGTGAACGCACTGGCGCAGGCACAGGCGCGCAAGTTGGCGGCCAAGCCGCTGTCGTCGCTGACACAGACCAAGCGCCTGATGAAGATGGGGCAGCAGGCCCAGGTGCTGGCGCAGATGAAGGAAGAAGGCACGGTGTTCGGTCGCATGCTGACCGAGCCGGCGGCCAAGGAGGCCTTCGGCGCGTTCATGGAAAAGCGCAAGCCAGATTTTTCGAAGGTGTGACCCGGGTAGGGGCAGACCCCGCAGCATGCAGCGTCAGTGGGTGACGCGAGGCGCGGCTTGGCCACCTTCCATCGCGGACAGTCGCTGGGCGGCCTCGCGCTTGCCGAGTTTGCGGATGGCGGCGATGGCCTGCAGCTGCGCGGACCGGGGGCGGGCCTTGCCGTCCTCCCACTTGTAGACGGACTGTGCGGTGACGCCCAGCAGGGCGCCCATGGCCGCCGCCGACAGGCCCAGGCGCTGGCGCAATTTGGTGAAGCCCTTGGCGCTAAAGCGCAGGGCGGGCCCCTGAGCCTGGGCCTCATCGCCCGCCGGGCGATGGGCCGCGCGCTTGGGCCGGCGGGGCCGCTGGGTTCGGGGGGTGCCATGAGGCCGGGTGGCCTGCGAGCGTTGACCCCGCAAGGAAACGATCAGCCGCTCGAGCGAGTCGATCCGGCGCTGCAGCGCCGCGATGTCTCGCTCGTGAGAGGCCGTCGCCTTCTTGAATTGCTGGGCCTCGCTGCGCAGGGCTTTGTGGGCCAACTGGGCGATTTCGGTCTTGAGTGCGTCGACGAGATTGGGCATGGAGCGGCCTTGTGAGCTTTATCTTGCAATTTCCAAATTACAAGAATGCTAAATACATTTAAAGAATTAATAAATGCGGCCCCTATCTTACTCCCGTATTCGTATTTTGGGGGCGGCTTCGGCCCCCGTTTGTGGCGTTAGCGCACGTTGTCGTCTCGCGCGAGGCGGCGAGCGTCCGCGAACAGCCTCCAGGCCACCAGGAACATGGCGGCGATCACCGGCCCGATCACAAAACCGTTGACGCCGAACACCGCGATGCCCCCCAGGGTGGTGATCAGCACCAGGTAATCCGGTAACTGCGTGTCCCGGCCCACCAGGATGGGGCGCAGCACGTTGTCGACCAGCCCGATGGCCAGCACGCCCCAGAGCGTGAGGCCCACGGCGGCCCACACCTGTCCGGTGAACACCATGTAGGCCGCTACCGGCCCCCAGACCAGGGCGGCGCCGACCGCCGGCAGCAGCGAGAGCAGCGCCATCAGCGTCCCCCACAGGAGCGCGCCTGGCAGGCCCAGCACCGCGAAGGCCACGCCGCCCAGCACCCCTTGCACCATGGCGATGACGATATTGCCCTTGACCGTGGCCCGCACCACGGTGACGAACTGGGCCAGCATTTTTTGCGCGTGGTCTTCGCGCAGGGGCAGGGTGTGCGCGATCTGCTGCGACAGCTGGCGGCCATCGCGCAGCAGGAAGAACAGCAGATACAGCATCACGAACAGGGCGATGACGAAGTCCAGCGTGTTCTGACCCAGTCCCAGCAGGTGGGTGGTGATGAACTGGCCGCTGCCCGCCAACATCGCAGTCAGTTGCTGCTGCATGGCTGCGAGATTGAGCAGACCCAGGCGATCCAGTCCCTGGCGCGCCCAATCGGGCAAGGCCGCCAGCACCTGCTGCAGGTACTGGCCGAAATTGACTTCGCCGGCGCGCAGCTTCTGGACGGCCGTGGCGGCCTCTTGCACCACCGAGGCGCCCACCAGGATCAGGGGCAGGATCACGATCAGGACGATCAGCGCCAGTGTAAGCAGCGCCGACAGCGTGACGCGCTGGCCGGTCTGTTCGCGCACTCGCGCATGCACCGGCTCGAAGACGATGGCAATCGCCACAGCCCAGAGCACCGCGCCCAGAAAGGGCCACAGGATGAACACGAAAGCGGCCGAGAGCAGGGCCACCAGCCAGGCGAGGCTGCGCAGCTCCAGCGCGTGGGGGGAGTGGGGATCGGGCGTGGGCATGGCGTGGGCGTCGCGGTCGATCAGTGAGGTCAGTGAGGTCAGTGAGGTCAGTGGGTCGCTTGCGGGGGCAGGGGGCGTGGACGCCCCTCGTCGTCGATCGCGACGTACGTCAAAAGAGCCTCCGTCACCTTGATGTAGCGGCCCTGGTTGCGAAAGTTTTCGGCGAAGACCTCAATCTTCACGGTGATCGAGGTGCGCCCGACACGGGTGATGGTGCCGAAGAAGGACAGGATATCGCCCACGCGCACCGGCTGCTTGAAGATGAATTCGTTGACGGCCACGGTGGCCATGCGCCCTTGCGCGATCCGTGCCGGCAGGACCGCGCCGGCCAAGTCGACCTGGGCCATCACCCAGCCGCCGAAGATGTCGCCGTTGGCGTTGGTGTCGGAGGGCAGGGGAATGACCTTCAAGACCAGTTCCTGGTCGGTGGGCAGGTCCACGG
>JBIKUT010000239.1:0-3987 GCA_044347465.1 Ramlibacter sp. | reverse complement strand
GGGTCGACTTCCAGCATTCGGGTCTGGTGCGCAAGGTCGATGTCGCCGGCATCAGCCGCACCCTGGACATGGGCTCGATGGTGTTGCTCTCGCCGTTCGGCTTCTCGCCCACCGGGGAGGCCTTCAACCTCACCATGGAAGAAGTCGCCACCAGCGTGGCCATCGCGCTGCAGGCCGACAAGCTGATTTTCCTGTCGGAGGTGCCCGGCATTCGGGTGCGCCCCGGCGAGCCCGAATCCGAAGACAACCCGATCGACACCGAGCTGCCCTTGGCCACCGCCGAACAGATGCTGGCGCAAGCGGCCAGCCCGCAGCAGCCCACCGACATCGCTTTTTATCTTCAGCACTGCGTCAAGGCCTGCAAGGCCGGCGTCGAACGCAGTCACATCATCCCCTTCGCGGTGGATGGCGCGCTCCTGCTGGAGATCTACGTGCACGATGGCATCGGCACCATGGTCATCGACGAGAAACTCGAAGAACTGCGCGAGGCCACGCCCGATGATGTGGGCGGCATCCTGCAACTGATCGAGCCTTTCGAGCGTGATGGCACCCTGGTCAAGCGAGACCGCACCGAGATCGAGCGCGATATCGCCAACTACAGCCTGATCGAACACGACGGCGTGATCTTCGCCTGCGCGGCCCTCTATCCCTACCCCGAGACCCGCACCGCCGAAATGGCGGCCCTCACCGTCTCGCCCCAAAACCAGGGCCAGGGCGATGGCGAGAAGATCCTCAAACGCGTCGAGCAGCGGGCTCGCGCCATGGGCCTGGACAGCATCTTCGTGCTGACCACGCGCACCATGCACTGGTTCCTCAAACGCGGCTTCGTCCAGGTCGATCCCGACTGGCTACCCGAGGCGCGCAAGCGTAAATACAGCTGGGACCGTCGCAGCATGGTCTTCGTCAAGAAGCTGACCTGAGGTCGGACGCCGCGCGCAGCGGCACGACCTGCCCGCCGACATGCGCGGGCCACGCCAGGGGCGCATCCTGCGGTCTTTGGATCGGCGCTCCCATGCCCTTTGAACATCGACTCCCCTTGACCGATCGGCGCGAAGCGGGGCACCTGCTCGCCGCCGAACTCGCTTTTCTCAAGGACAGCCCGAATCTGCAGGTGCTGGCCTTGCCCCGGGGCGGCGTGCCGGTCGCCTTCGAGGTTGCCCAGTCCCTCAATGCGCCATTGGATGTCTTCCTCGTGCGCAAGATCGGCATGCCCGGCCACCCTGAATACGCCGCCGGTGCGATCGCCAGCGGCGATATCCAGGTGATGGATGTCACCCCGGGGAACGCAGAGGAACGCCTGCGCCTGCAGGACGTGATTCGCCAAGAAACCCGCGAGCTGGCGCGGCGCGAGCAAACCTATCGCGGCACCCGCCCGGCGCCCGACCTGCGCGCCAAGACCGTGATCGTGGTGGATGACGGCTTGGCCACAGGCGCCACGATGGAAGCCGCTGTGCGAGCGATCCGGCATCAGCGACCGGCGCTGCTGGTGGTCGCAGCCCCTGTGGCCTCGGCCTCGGCGGCGCGGCGCCTGGCGCCCTGGGTGGACCACTTGGTGCTGGGGGCGGTGCCCGAACCGTTCTATGCGGTCAGCCCCTGCTACCAGCAGTTTCCCCAATGCACCGACCACGAGGTCTGCAATCTGCTTCAAGCCTCGCGCGATGACGCCACCGCCTGAGACGGGATGGCCCCATGCCCTCGATCCTGGCCCCACCCGCGCACGATGAAGCCTCGCTAGCCCACGCCCTGGCACCGCACCTTCAGCCGCTGGAGCACCCGGCCGACGAAGACGCCTTGCTGCACGTTCTAGCGCAGGGGCGGATCGTGATGCTCGGCGAGGCCACTCATGGCACCCACGAGTTTTATGCGCTGCGCGCCGCCCTCACCCGCCGGCTCATCGTCGAACACGGCTTTGGTGCGGTCGTGATCGAGGGCGATTGGCCCGATGCGTGGCGCGTGAACCGTTACGTGCGGGGTGCCGATGCCGATGCCAATGCCGACGAAGCCTTATCGGGTTTTCGGCGCTTTCCCACCTGGATGTGGCGCAACACCGTGGTGCGCGAGTTTGTCCAGTGGCTGCGCCAGCACAATGCCACCCGACCGCACCGCCAAGGCACAGGCTTTTACGGCATGGACCTGTACAGCCTGTACGCCTCGATGGAGGCAGTACTGGCGCATCTGGAAGCGACCGACCCGGACACTGCACGACGTGCCCGTGCGCGCTATGCCTGTTTCGATCACTTCGCCAAGGACAGCCAAGCCTACGGCTATGCCACCAGCTTGGGCTTGCAGCCTCACTGCGAGGACGAGGTGGTGGCGCAACTGCGCGAGATGGTGACGCGTCGCGCCAGCCTCACCCAGGCGGGGGGTCCCGCCCGCGAGGAGGCCTTCAACGCCATGCAGAACGCGCGCCTGGTGCGCAACGCCGAGCGGTACTACCGCACGATGTTCTACCGGCAGGTGTCGTCATGGAATCTGCGTGACCGGCACATGCTCGAGACCCTGCAGGCACTCGAACACCACTTGGCCAGCGAGACCGGTGCACCGCCGCGGATGGTGGTGTGGGCGCACAACTCGCATCTGGGCGACGCCCGCGCCACCTCCCTGCATTCACAAGGCGAATGGAATGTGGGCCAGCTGGCGCGCGAGCACTGGGGCGACGCGGTGCGTCTCATGGGCTTTTCCACCTACCACGGCACGGTGACGGCAGCGCCGACCTGGGATGCCTGCGCCCAAAAGCGTCGGGTGCGCAACGGCTTGCCGGGGAGCCATGAAGCCCTGTTTCACCATACCGGGCATCCACAGTTCTGGCTGGCCCTGCGGGGTAATGAGGCGCTGTCGTCGGTGCTGGCGCATCCCCGGCTGCAGCGGGCGATTGGGGTGATCTACCAGCCCCAAACCGAGCGCGCCAGCCACTATGTGCACGCCCACCTGCCGGCGCAATTTGATGCCATGGTCCACATCGACTCGACGCAGGCCTTGGAGCCCTTGGAGCTCGAGCCCGATTGGCTGGCGCAGGAGGAGCCTGCGGAGACCTTTCCGTCAGGCCTGTGAGGCGGTGTCGGGCGCCTGGCGAAGCTGCCGCCAGGCCAGGGCCGACAAGACGGCGGCGATCCCCACAAAACACAGGAAGGACCAGTTGGCGATCGAGCCGCCCAGGAACGTCCAATCGACCGCGGCGCAATCGCCGCCGCCCCGAAAGATCATGGGGATCGCCCGCTCCAACGGAAAGGTCGCAATCATTCCGTAGAAATCACGGCCGCAAGACACCACCTCCGGGGGATGCCACTGCAACCAGGTCTGGCGCGCCGCGACAAAAGCACCGAACGCCGCCAGCGCCACGCCCAGCGCACTGCCCGCCCACCAGCCGCCACGGCGTGATGTCAGGGCGGCCCCTGCAGTCACGAGCGCCACCCCGATCAGGGCATAGCGCTGCACGATGCACATGGGGCACGGGTTCAAGCCCACGACATGCTGCAGGTACAGGCCGAACGCCAGCATGGCCACGCACCCGGCGGCCACCCCCGCCAGCACGCGGCGCGGCGCCACATCCAGCCATGCAGTCACATCAGTCCTCCACGAAAACCCGGGCCTTGCGGGGCGTCACCAACAGGGTGTCGCCTTCCTGGAAGCCGGCATCCCTATATTGTTGCGCGGGAATCTGGGCTTCGAGCACGGAATCGGCTCCAGCCTTATCCGATAAACGGGAATCGTCCAATGTGACCAGTTCCAGGCGGGCAATCGGGCCGACCACGATGGCCCGCGCCAGCCGCGCCACGATCCCCCCCTCACGCCCGACGGTCTGCCCGGGCTGGTAGCGCGTCACCTCCAGGTCGTGCGGGCGCACATAGGCATAGGCCTTGGCATCCTGAGCGTCGGCATGCTCGGGCGCCTGCAGACGCAAACCTTCCAGATGCACTTCGCCCTGGTGGGCGCGCCCGTGAAAAAGGTTCACATCGCCCAGAAAGCCATACACAAAGGGACTGGCCG
>JBIKUT010000238.1:0-3997 GCA_044347465.1 Ramlibacter sp. | reverse complement strand
CTTCAGGTCGACCCGGCGACCGAGCGCGCGGGTGATTTCGTCGTCAATGGCATACAGATCGAAGATCGGGCGCTCGCCTTTGTACAAATGCAGGCGCCCCGCCGCCGCCGGCATGAACTCCTGGCCAAAGGCTTGCAGCGCTGCGAACTGCTCGCGCGAATCGATGCGGATGGTCTGGGTGTCTTCGCTGACCAGGTCACGCAGCACCCGCTGCAGCAGGCTCAGGTCTTGGTGCAGCAGCGAACCCGGGGGCAGCGCCGTGCTCGCTTGCCGGATACGCGCCCAGGTCTTGCGCAGGTAGGCGATGTCGTCGGCGAGCTCGGCGTCCGAGGCATCTTCTGCATTCGTGCGCAAGATGAACCCGCCCCCACCTCCCGTGGCCGGCGTGCCCGCCAGGGTCTGCACGCGCGTGCGCAGCGCATCGCGCTGGGCGGGTGGAATCTTCTGGGACACGCCGATGTGGTCGTCCTGCGGCAGGTGCACCAGCATCCGCCCGGCGATGCTGACCTGGGTCGACAGGCGTGCGCCCTTGGTGCCGATCGGGTCCTTGATCACCTGCACCAGCAGGGGCTGCCCCTCGAACACTTGTTTTTCAATCGGCACCACCGGCTGCGACTGACGACCGGCGCTCAGGCTCTCGCCTTCGGGCGTGGGCTGCCAGACGTCGGCCACATGCAGAAAGGCAGCCCGCTCCAAGCCGATGTCGATGAAGGCCGACTGCATGCCAGGCAACACGCGGGCCACCTTGCCCAGGTAGACATTGCCCACCAGCCCGCGCTCGAGGGTGCGCTCGACGTGCAACTCCTGCACCGCGCCGTTTTCGACGATGGCCACGCGCGTCTCCTGCGGAGACCAGTTGATCAGGAGGTCTTGCTGCACGCCCATGGACAGGAGCCGGTTACTTCAGAAGGCCAAATGCGCGCAACAGACCCGCGGTCTCGTGCATCGGCAAGCCCATGATGCCAGAGTAGCTGCCGTCGATCCGCGTGACATGCATGGCCGCACGCCCCTGGATCGCATAGGCCCCGGCCTTGCCCATTGGCTCGCCGGTGGCCACATAGGCCCGCACCTGGGCGCGTGTGAGGGCCTCGAAAGTGACGCGCGACGTCGACAGGGTCTGCTGGCGACGGCGGGGCGTGCCCACTGCGACCGCGGTCAGCACCCGGTGTGTCGCGCCTGCGAGTTGCGCCAACATGCGGGCCGCCTCGGGCTCATCGACCGGCTTGCCGTAAATGCGCCGTCCCAGGGCCACGGTGGTGTCCGAACACAAGATCGGCGCAGGCGGCAGGCCACGGCGCTTCAAACGCGCCAGGGCGGCGTCGAGCTTCAGGCCCGTCACGCGCTGCACATAGGCCGAGGGCGACTCGCCGGGCAGCACCTGTTCGATCGACTCGGCGTCCTCGTGCGGATCGGGCAGCAAGAGCGCGTGGGCCACGCCCAGTTGATCCAGCAGCTGACGCCGGCGCGGGCTCTGCGAGGCCAGGTACAAGGTCGGTGCAGTCATTCGCGGTGATAGGGGTGACCGGCGTTGATGGACCAGGCGCGATACAGCTGTTCGACGAGCAGCACCCGCGCCATGGCGTGGGGCAGCGTGAGGTCAGACAGGCGGATTCGCTCGTGGGCGGCCTGGCGAAAGTCGGGGTCGAGGCCGTCGGGGCCGCCGATCACCAGGGCCACGTCGTCGCCCTCGAGTTGCCAGGCTTTGAGCTTGGCGGCCAGCGCCTGGGTGGTGAGCGATGTGCCGCGTTCATCCAGGGCCACGATGCGCATGCCGCGCGCGATCTGCGCCTCGATGCGTTCGCGTTCGGCAGCCTGCAGGGTCTGCACGGTGCGCGAGCCGCGCGGCTCGGTCTTGACCGCGCGCAGCTCGATCTTGAGTTCAGGCGGAAAGCGCTTGGCGTAATCGTCCCAGGCCGTCTGGGCCCAGTCGGGCACTCGCTGGCCCACCGCCACAACGCACAACCTCATGCCTTGCGGGTCGTGGCCCCGGCAGAGGATTTCTTGGCAGGCGCTTTGGGAGCGGCCTTGGCAGGGGCCTTTGTCGCGGCCTTCGGGGCCGTCCTGGTGGCCGTCTTGACGGCGGTCTTACCCGCCACCTTGGCGGGCGCGCGCGCGGCCCCCGCCGCACGGCGGGCGGCCTTCTTGGCCTCGGCCTTTTTCTTGGCAGCGGGCGAGCGCGCCGCATCATCGGCCGCCTTGGCGGCCGTCTTGGCGGCACTGCTGCGACGCAGGGACGGCGGCGGCGCCTTCTTGGCCGGCGTCTTGGCGGCCGGTGCCGGTGCAGGGGCGGCCGGCTTGGGCGCGCCGAGCTTCAGGCGCACCGGCTTGTCGCCCCAGATATCTTCGAGGTGGTAGTAGGTACGGATCGCGGGCTGCATGATGTGCGCGACGGCTGCCCCGCAGTCCACGATGATCCATTCGCCGTTTTCCTCGCCCTCGATACGCGGCTTGCCAAAGCCCGCATCGCGCACCGCGTCACGCACGCTAGCGGCCAGGGCCTTGGTCTGGCGATTGGACGTGCCCGAGGCGATGATCACCCGCTCGAACAAGGGCGACAGATGCTCGGTGTTGAACACCCGAATGTCTTGCGCCTTGACGTCCTCCAGACCCTCGACGATGGCGCGCTGCAGGCGCTGGGTGTCTTTCTTGGCAATGGATTCTTGGGTCATCAGGCAGGCAGGTAGAGGTGGTGGAGGTCAATATAGCGTGCGACCGGCGCGGGAACCAGATGGTCGATCCCGAGGCCGGCGGCCCGGCGCTCGCGGATGTCGGTGGCACTGACCGCCAGGGGCGCCAGCGCGATCGGCACCCACTGCCCGCCCGGCACCCGGGCGGCATCGACAGCCCCCGCAGGCGCTTGGGCGCGGGGTCTGCCAGCAATCGAAATTATAGCCAGGCGTGCAATTTCGTCGCTTTCGCGCCACTGATCGAAGGTGTCGGCCTGGTCCGCGCCAATCACCAGCAGCAGGGTGTCCTGCGGGTGCTCGCGATGCAACTCGCGCAAGGTGTCGACCGTGTAGGTCGGGCCCTCGCGTCGCAGCTCGCGCTCGTCGATTACCGCCTGCGGCAGATCGGCAAAGGCCAGGCGTGCCATCGCCAGGCGATGCGCCGCGTCGCTCAAGGGCCGCGCCTTGTGCCAGGCTCGGCCCGTCGGAAAGATGCGCAGCTCGTCGAGCTGCAGTTGTTCGATCGCTGCAAGCGCCAGCGCCACATGGGCCTGGTGCGGAGGATCAAAGGCGCCGCCCAAGATGCCGAGGCGGCGCGCTACGCTCACACCCACTCCCGCGGCACGATGAACTTGCGATACAGATCGTCTTCAGGCGTGCCAGGCTCAGGCTGATACTGATAGGACCAACTGGCAAGTGGCGGCATGGACATCAGGATGGACTCGGTGCGTCCGCCCGATTGCAGGCCAAAGTGCGTGCCGCGGTCCCAGACCAGGTTGAACTCGACGTAACGTCCGCGCCGGTACAACTGGAAGTTGCGTTCGCGCTCGCCATAGGGTGTGTCCATGCGACGGCGCACGATGGGCACATACGCCTCGTTGAAGGCATCGCCCACGGCTTGCATCATCGCGAAGCTGCGCTCGGCACCGAGCTCAGAAAAATCGTCAAAGAACACGCCGCCCACGCCGCGCTGCTCGCCGCGGTGCTTGAGGGTGAAGTACTCGTCGCACCACTTCTTGAAGCGCGGATATTTGTCGTCACCAAAGGGCGCGAGCGCGTCGCGGCAGGTGCTGTGAAAGTGCTGGGCGTCTTCTTCGAAGCCGTAATAGGGCGTGAGGTCCATGCCGCCACCAAACCAACACACCGGCTCGCCACCGGCGGGCGTAGCGGCGATCATGCGCACGTTCAGGTGCACCGTGGGCGCATAGGGATTGCGCGGATGAAACACCAGCGACACGCCCATGGCCTCGAAGGGCGCGCCCGCGAGCTCCGGGCGGTGCTGCGTGGCCGAAGGCGGCAGGCGCGGGCCCGTCACATGCGAGAAGCCGCAG
>JBIKUT010000328.1:0-3084 GCA_044347465.1 Ramlibacter sp. | reverse complement strand
TCCTTGTACTTGCGGCGCACCTTGGTGAGCAAGGCGTCGACGTTCTCGGTCAGGCACTCCATGCCGGTGCCTTCGGCGAAATTGACCTGGCCGCAGTGGTTGAACATCGGGTTGATCAGCCAAGGGTCGATGCCCAGGAGCTTGCCAAAGCGCTTGGACACCTCCTCATAGCTCTGAAAGTGGCGGCTCTTGCGCCGCACGCTCCAGCCGGCATGCAGCGGCGGCAGCAGGAACTGCTCGTGCAGGTCTTCCAGGATGCCGGGGGCGCCCGCCGACAGGTCGTTATTGAGCAGGATGGTGCAGGGGTCGAAGTCTTTGAGCCCCAGACGGTATTTGGTGCGCACCACCGGCTCGAGGGTGACGGATTCGCCGCCCGGCAGGTCGATGGGGGTGGACTCGGTGATGTCGGGGCTGATGGACCCGATGCGCACGTTCAGGCCCGCCATGTGGAAGATCCGCTGCAGCTGCACCAGATTGGCCAGGTAGAAGGTGTTGCGGGTGTGGTTCTCGGGGATCACCAGCAGGTTCTTGGCCTCGGGGCAGATCTTCTCGATGGCCGCCATCGCCGCCTGCACCGCCAGGGGCAGCATCTCAGGGGTGAGGTTGTTCCAGCCGCCCGGGAACAGGTTGGTGTCGACCGGGGCCAGCTTGAAACCGGCGTTGCGGATGTCCACCGAGCTGTAGAACGGCGGGGTGTGCTCCATCCACTCCAGGCGGAACCAGCGCTCAATGGCGGGCATGGACTCGAGGATGCGCTGCTCGAGTTCGTCGATGGGGCCGGTCAGGGCCGTGATGAGATGGGGGACCATGCAGCCTTCAGGCGGGGAGTCGACAGGGGGGGTACAAACCCGGATTGTAGGAGGGGCGCGCGCGCCCTGGCAGCTCAGGACGGCCGCGCCAGGGGGAGATTGAGCAGCAGGTTCTGGGGTTTCAGGCGCAAGGCCTTGTCTTCGTCCATGGCCATGGCCAGATAGACCGGGCGGCCGGCCACCTCGGGGCGCATGGCGCTCGGCTCCTCAAAGCGCAGGCTGAATAGGCACAGCATCCGCGCCATGCGCTCGGGCTCCACGTCTTGGCCCTCATACAGGGCATTGAGCACGGCGTTGGCCTGAGCGTCCAGGCCCACATGCCAGAGCCATTGTTCGTCATCGATCTCGCGCTCGACCTGCACCGTCACCGCCACCCCCAGCAGGTGGCCGACCCAGCGCTCGATCACGCGGCACAGAGCGTCCAGCCCGGGCTGACCGTGGTGCAGGGGCAGGACCATGTCATAGGCTTCGCTGCGCGGCCAGTAGGCCTCGGCGCTGTCGGCGTGGAGCACATCCAACTCGGCCTCGCGCAGGGGCACGCCGCCCTGGCGCAGCAGCTCGCCGATGGCACCAAAGGAGCCGGCCACCGCCAGACGCTGGATGGCGTCTTCATCGCCTGCCATGACCTGGCCGTCGTCCTGGACGGCGATGCGCTGGGGCCGAAACAGCATCTCGGCGGCGCGCACTTCAAAGGCGGTGGCGGTATCGCCCAGGGCGTGGCGCAGCAGCACCTGCGTGATCTGGAGAACCAGCACCGGCGGCACGTCGACCTGGCCCTGGAAGATCGCCAGGTAGCTGGCCTCCAAGGTGGGGCGGGCCAGCAGGCGCTCGCGAAACCGCAGCCAGACCGTGTAGTTGGCGCGGGCGTCTTCGTCCTGGAGGGCGGCGATCTGGGCGGGGCTGACCTCGCCGCGCGGGGCGGCCAGCAAGCCGGCATGCAAGGCGCACTCGGCCTCGCAGGACTCAGGCACCGGCGCCAGCTCGGGCCGCGCCAGCAGGTGGCGCAGGAAATCGTCGGTCACCACCAGGTGGCCCTGGGGGGTGCGATCGAGCAGGTGGGCGCCGCAGGAAGGCCAGTAATCGCGCATCAGCCCCGCACTTCGCCTTCGCCCAGCACCACCCATTTCAGACAGGTCAGGCCTTCGATGCCCACCGGGCCACGGGCGTGGAATTTGTCGGTGCTGATGCCGATCTCGGCGCCCAGGCCGTACTCGAAACCATCTGCGAAGCGTGTACTCGCATTCACCATGACGCTGGCCGAATCGACCTCGCGCAGGAAACGCTGGGCGTGCATGTGGTCGCGGGTGAGGATGGCGTCGGTGTGGTGGCTGCCGTAGCGGTTGATGTGGGCGATGGCTTCATCCAGGCCCTCGACCACCTTCACGCTGATGATGGGCGCCAGGTATTCCTCGGACCAATCTTGCTCGGTGGCGTCCACCACCTTCGCGCCCGCAACCGCCTGCAGCAGGGCCTTGGCCGCCGGATCGCAGCGCATCTCCACGCCCTTGGCCGCGAAGATGGCGCCGATCCGGGGGAGGAACTCGCCCGCGACCGCGCGCGCCACCAGCAGGCCCTCGCTGGCGTTGCAGGGGCTGTATTTCTGGGTCTTGGCGTTGTCGGTGACCTTCACCGCCATGTCCAGGTCGCAGGGGTCATCGACATAGGTGTGGCAGTTGCCGTCCAGGTGCTTGATCACGGGCACCTTGGCCTCACGCGAGATGCGCTCGATCAAGCCCTTGCCGCCGCGCGGGATGACCACGTCGACGAACTCGGGCATGGCGATCAGGTGGCCCACCGCCTCGCGGTCGGTGGTCGGCACCAGTTGCACGGCCTCCGCCGGCAGGCCGGCATCGACCAGGGCCTGCTGCACCAGGCGGGCCAGGGCCTTGTTGGAGTCGATGGCCTCGGAGCCGCCGCGCAGGATGCAGGCATTGCCGCTTTTGATCGACAGACTGGCCGCCTCGATGGTGACGTTGGGCCGGCTCTCGAAAATCATGCCGAACACGCCCAGGGGCACGCGCATCTGGCCGACACGAATCCCACTGGGTTGCTGGCGCAGGCCCACGATGTCGCCAATGACATCGGGCATGGCGGCGAGCTGGTCGCAGCCTTCGGCGACGGTCTCGATCACCTTGGGCGTGAGGCGCAGGCGGTCGACCATGGGCGCGGCCAGGCCGGCGGCGACGGCGCGGTCCAGGTCCTTGGCGTTGTCCTGGCCCAGGGCCTGCACGTTCTCGCGCAGCAGGGCGGCCAAGCGGCGCAGGGCACGCGATTT
>JBIKUT010000030.1:0-11483 GCA_044347465.1 Ramlibacter sp. | reverse complement strand
GGGCCGCACTGGCCTGCCGCGCCTGGCGGCCCAGGGCGTGCATCATTTCAGCGACGGAGCCGGCCTCGGCGGGCACGGCGGCATCTCGGGCGTTCATGCCGAGATTTTCGCACGCGGGGCGGCCGCGGCCGGGGGCGCGGCGCAGGCCTGGCACAGCGCCATCGCCAGGCGGTGCAGGGCCTGCCAGCCCGAGGCCGGCCAATCGGGCGACTTCAGGCCCTTGACGATGCCATCCACCACATGGGCCGACTGCAGCAGGTCGTCCAGGGCGCGGGCGCTCAGTCGCGGCAGGACCCGCTCGAACAGGCGCTCCTTTTGACCCCAGACGCGCTGCTCGCGCAGGGCCATGGGCAGGGGGCGCCCCGCATCGAGCGCGTCGCGCACGCGTTTGAGCGCGCGGATGTCTTCGGCCAGGGTGTAGTGCACCAGCACCTCGGCCACGCCTTCGGCCTGCAGGCCATCGAGCATGCGCTGCACGCGCCCGGCCTGACCCGCCAGCACCGCATCAGACAGCTTGAACACGTCGTAACGGGCCACATTGAGCACGGCGGCTTCGACCTGCTCGAATCCGAGCTCGCCCGACGGATGCAAGAGGGCGAGCTTTTGCAGCTCTTGGTGGGCGGCCAGCAAGTTGCCCTCGACGCGGTCGGCGAAGAACTGCAAGGTGCGCTGCCCCTCCTCGCCTGCGACCACGCGCTGGCCCTGACGCGCCAGGCGCGCGGCGATCCATTGGGGCAGCTGGGCGCGCTCGACGGGGTCCAGGCGCAGCGTCACACCAAAATTTTCTAGCGCGCCGAACCAGGCGCCCTGCATCGTTTGCCGATCGAGCCGGGGCAGCAGGACCAGGGTGAGCGTGCTGTCGTTGCCCTGCGCCTGCTCGGCCACCTGCTGCAGGGCCACGCTGCCGTCTTTGCCCGGCTTGCCGGTGGGAATGCGGATCTCGACGATCTGCTTGTCGGCAAACAGGCTCAGCGACCCGCCCGCCGCCAGCACCGCGCCCCAGTCGAAGTGGGCGCCGGCCACGGTGTGCACACTGCGCTCGGTGTAGCCCTGCTGGCGCGCAGCGGCGCGGATCGCGTCGGCCGCCTCCTGCAGCAGCAACGGCTCGTCGCCGTGCAAGGTGTAGAGCGCGCGCAGGCCTTTTTGGAGGTGGGCCTCGAGCTGGGCGGGCGCGAGCTGCATGAAGTCAGCGTCCCGGCGCTCAGCGCACCTGGACCACGGACAGGCGACGCATCAGCTGCTGAACCAGGTCGGCCTGCATGTCGCGAAACAGCAGGGCCTCCTCGCCTTCCTTGGCCAGGGCCTGGGTTTCGGTGTAGCTGATGTCGCGCTGCTGCGTGAGCTCGGTTTCGGGAATGAGCTCGACGCCCTGGGGCGTGAACAAGCGAAAGCGCATCACGATCCGCAGCTGCATCTCACGCACCTGGCCTGTCGCGCTGCGGCCCACCACCACGCGCTGGCGCTGCTCGCCCAGCAGCTCCAGGACGACGTCGGCTTGCTCGCGCGCCATGCGCTCGTCCAGCACCCGTACGCCCCCACCGTCCAGAGACAGGCGCAGGTCCTGGGCTACGGGGCTGGTGCTGGAGGCCAGGTAAATGCTGCGGAATCGGAACGTGTACGAGCCGCGCAGGCGAAAGCCGCAGCCGGCCAGAGCGCCGAGCGAAGCCAGCGCGGCAAGACGGGGAAGGAGGTGGCGGCGTTGCATCCAGGATCCCTGCGTTAGATGACGACGTTGACCAGACGCCCCGGCACCACGATCACCTTCTTGGCAGATGCGCCGGCGGCGAACTGGGTGAAGGCCTCGCTGGCCAGGGCCAGTGATTCGATCTGCTCGCGGCTGGCGCCCGCGGGCACGCGCACCGCGCCGCGCAACTTGCCATTGACCTGCAACATCAGCTCGATCTCGTCCTGCACTAGGGCGGCCTCGTCGACACGCGGCCAGGGCGCGTCGATCAGATCGCCCTGCAAGGCGGCATAGCCCAGGGACTGCCACAGGCCGTGCGTGAGGTGGGGTGTGGCCGGATAGAGCATGCGCAACAGAATGCCAAAGCCCTCGGCCAGCGCAGCGTCGGCGCCCGGCTCGCTCGTGGCCTTGAAGTCCTCCAGCGCATTGAGCATCTTCATCGCACCGGAGACCACGGTGTTGTATTGCATGCGCACGTAGTCGTAATCGACCTGGCGCAACACGGTGTGAATCTCCAGGCGCAGCGCCTTGACCGTCTTGCCAAAGCCGCTGGCCTGGGCCACCGCCTGGCTGCGCGCGGCCACGGCCTCGGTGCCCCCAAGCTTGACGCCGAAGTTCCAGACGCGACGCAGGAATCGGTAGCTGCCTTCGAGCGCGGCGTCGTTCCACTCCAAGGTGGCCTCGGGCGGCGCGGTGAACATGGTGTACAGGCGCGCGGTGTCGGCGCCGTACTTCTCGATCAGGGCCTGCGGGTCGACGCCGTTGTTCTTGGACTTGGACATGGTGGTCCAGCCCTCGTAGGTGACGGGCAAACCGTCGGCCTTGGCGGTGGCGGAGATCACCTTGCTGTGTTCGTCGCGCACGATGTCCAGGTCGTGGGCCCAGAAGTACTGCTTGCCCGTGGTGGTGCGCGAGTAGGCCTCATTGAGCACCATGCCCTGCGTGAGCAACTTGGTAAAGGGCTCGTCGACTTTCACCAGGCCCAGATCACGCATCACCTTGGTCCAAAAGCGCGCATACAGCAGGTGCAAGATGGCGTGCTCGATGCCGCCGATGTACTGGTCCATCGGCATCCAGTACTGGGTGCCTGCGCCGACCATGGCCTGGTCATTCGTCGGGTCGCAATAGCGCATGAAGTACCAGGAGCTGTCCACGAAGGTGTCCATGGTGTCGGTCTCGCGGCGCGCGGGCTGGCCGCAGATCGGGCAGCTGCAGGCGAGGAAATCTTCGCGCTTATTGAGCGGGTTGCCGCTGCCATCGGGCACGCAGTCTTGCGGCAGCACCACCGGCAGGTCTTTTTCCGGCACCGGCACCGCGCCGTGCTCGGGGCAATGGATGATGGGAATCGGCGTGCCCCAGTAACGCTGGCGGCTCACGCCCCAGTCACGCAGGCGCCAGGTGGTTTTTTTCTCGCCCAGACCCTTTTGCGCCAGCGCGTGGGCGATCACGTTGACCGCCTCGGCATAGGAATAGCCGCTGTAGATGTCGGAGTTGATGGTGACACCGCGCGTCTTGTCGGCGTACCAGTCTTGCCAGCGCGCGTAGTCGTATTCGAATTCTTCGCCGTCGATCTCGACCACCTGCACGATCGGCAGGTCGTACTTCAGGGCAAAGGCGAAGTCACGCTCGTCATGTCCGGGCACGCCCATGACGGCGCCGTCGCCATAGCCCATGAGAACGTAGTTGCCGACCCAAACATCGATCGCCTCGCCCGTGATCGGGTGCGTGACCGCAAGGCCGGTGGGCATGCCCTCTTTTTCACGCAGAGCGAGTTCGGCCTCGGTGGTGCCGCCCTGCTTGCACGATTCGATGAAGGCGGCCAGCTTGGGGTTGCCGGCAGCGGCATGGGCCGCCAGCGGATGCTCG
Organism: Ramlibacter sp.; assembly: GCA_044347465.1. GTDB lineage: Bacteria > Pseudomonadota > Gammaproteobacteria > Burkholderiales > Burkholderiaceae_C > Ramlibacter. The sequence continues at coordinate 7,933 of JBIKUT010000030.1, read as the reverse complement.
GGGGCGACCGCGCAGAAGGTGACGCCCATGAGGGTATCGGCGCGGGTGGTGAAGACATACAAGCGGCCCTCGCCAATCAACTGGCCGTCGGCGCCGCGAATGGTGTGAGGAAAGGCAAAGCGCACGCCTTCGCTTTTGCCGATCCAGTTTTCCTGCATCAGCTTCACACGCTCGGGCCAACCCGGCAGCTGGTGCTGCACGTGATCGAGCAGCTCCTGGGCGTAGTCGGTGATCTTCAGGTAATAGCCGGGGATCTCGCGCTTTTCCACCACCGCGCCGGTGCGCCAGCCCTTGCCGTCAATCACCTGCTCGTTGGCCAACACGGTCTGGTCCACCGGATCCCAGTTGACGACCTGGGTCTTGCGGTAGGCAATGCCCTTCTCGAGCATCTTGAGGAACAGCCACTGGTTCCACTTGTAATAGCTCGGGTCGCAGGTGGCGACCTCACGCGACCAGTCGATGGCCAGCCCCATCGCCTGCATCTGCTTTTTCATGTAGGCGATGTTGTCGTAGGTCCACTTCGCAGGCGGCACGCCGTTTTTCAAGGCGGCGTTTTCAGCTGGCAGGCCAAAGGCGTCCCAGCCCATGGGCATCAGGACGTTGTAGCCGTTCATGCGCAAGTAGCGCGTGAGCATGTCGTTGATGGTGTAGTTGCGCACATGGCCCATATGCAGCTTGCCGCTGGGATAGGGCAGCATGGAGCAGGCATAAAACTTCTTCTTGCCGGCGTCCTCGACGACGCGATAGGCGTCGCGCGCGGTCCATTGCGACTGCGCGGCCTGTTCGACCTCGAGATGGTTGTACTTGTCTTGCATGATGGGCCAAATTGTAGGGCGCACCCCATGCCCGCCGGGAGCGCTGCGGCACGACCGCCGGGCGGTCCGGGCCCTCAGGGCACCTTGGGGTCGGCGACGAAGCCGATGCGGGTGAGGCCCGCCTGCTGCGCGGCCCCCATGACCTCGACCACCCGGCCATAGGGCACGCTGCGGTCGACGCGCAGGTGGACCTCGGTCTCGGGATTGGCGCGGGCCGCCGCCGCCAGGCGCTGCGACAGCTCGGTCGGCGTCACCGGCTGGTCATTGAGAAACAGGCCGCCGCGAGGATCCAGGCTGACCGCCACCGAGCGGGCCGCGCCGGCCGGCTGCGCGGCGCCAGAGGCCGGCAGGTCCAAACGGATCGCGCTGGCCAGCAGGGGCGCGGTAACGATCAGGATCACCACCAGCACCAGCATCACATCGACCAGGGGCGTGACGTTGATGTCGGCAAAGGGCCGCGAGGACGGCGGCGTGCGTTCGAGACGACCAAAGCCCATGGGGCGCCCGCTTCAGTGCGTGACGTCCTGCGGGGCCATCAGCGCGCGCAGGTCGTGAGCGAAGCCTTCGAGATCGGCCTCAATGCGGGCAATGCGCCGGCCCAGGACGTTGTAGCCCAGGACCGCAGGAATCGCGACCGCCAGGCCGGCCGCCGTCATGACCAGGGCCTCGCCCACCGGGCCGGCCACCTGCTCGATGCCGACCTGGCCGCTGGCGCCGATACCGGCCAGCGCGTGGTAGATGCCCCAGACCGTGCCGAGCAAGCCGACGAAGGGCGCGGTGGAGCCGACGGTGGCCAGCAGCACCTGGCCGAATTGCAGGCGGTCGGTAGCCTGGTGCAGGGCCTCGCGCAGGCCGCGCGTGAGTTGCTGGGCGCGCTCGCCGGCGGCAGCCAGCACGCCGGCAGGGGCAGGACGCGTGGCGTCCAACAAAGGCAGCACCAGCGCCTCGCGGTCGAGGGCGGCCAGCAGGTCGCGGGCGCTGTCGACGGAGCCGGCCTGCCAGAACGCGGCGGTGCCGCGCGCCACATCGGCGGCAGCGCGACGCAGCAACCAGGCCTTCCAGAGGATGACCACCCAGCTGCACACGGACATCAAGAGCAGCAGCAGCGCCACGGCGCGGGTGATGGCGTCGCCCTGTTGCAGCATGTCCATCATGGGTGCTGGCCCTCGGACAAGCGATCAGGCCTGGCGCAGGCCCAGCACGTCGAACATGTCGAACAGGCCGGACTTCTTGTCGCCCAGGAAACGCACCGCCCGCAGGCTGCCCTGGGCGTAGGTGGCGCGGCTGGCGGACTTGTGGGTGATCTCGATGCGCTCGCCGGTGCCGGCAAAGAGCACGGTGTGGTCGCCCACGATGTCGCCGCCGCGAATGGTGGAGAAACCGATGGTGGACGGATCGCGCTCGCCGGTGACGCCCTCACGGGCATAGACCGCGCAGGACTTGAGATCGCGGCCGATGGCCTCGGCGATGACCTCGCCCATCTTGAGAGCGGTGCCCGAAGGCGCGTCGACCTTGTGACGGTGATGGGCCTCGATGATCTCGATGTCGTAGCCGGTGGCCAGGGCCTGGGCCGCCATCTGCAGCAGCTTGAGGGTGACGTTGACGCCCACGCTCATGTTGGGGGCCATGACGATGGCAATGTCGCGTGCAGCCTCGGCGATGGCCTGCTTTTGCGCGTCGGAAAAGCCGGTGGTACCGATGATGAGGTTGACACCGCGCGCGCGGCAGGCGGCCAGATGGGCCATGGTGCCTTCGGGGCGGGTGAAGTCGATCAGGACCTGGGCCCCGGCCAGGCCCTGGGCCAGGTCGGCGGTGACGGGCACACCGCTGGCATGACCGAGGAAGGCGCTGGCGTCGTTGCCGATGGCGGGGCTGCTGGCGACGTCGAGGGCGCCCGCCAAGGCGCAGTCGGGGGCGGCGCGCAGGGCCTCGATCAGCATGTGGCCCATGCGGCCCGAGGCGCCGGCGACGGCGACGCGGTGAGAAGGCGTGGAAGCGGAAGAAGACATGCGGTCAGCGCGCCGGCGCCTCCAGGGGCGGGTAGGCGGTGGTCGGGGGCATGGGGATGGCCCCAGGCGCCGAGGCCGCGGACGTGGCCGGCACGGCGTAGCGCTGTAGCTGGGCGGGTGTGGCCTCAAGGGGCGGCAGCACGCGCTTGCCCTTGCGCGAAGCCACATCGAGGGAAGCGACGAATTCGGCTTCGGTGGGCATGGTGTCGCCCTCAAAGCGCTCGAGGGTGTCGCCCTTGAAAAACACCGTCAGGCGATAGGCCTGGGGCTCAACGCCCTGGCGGCGCAGGGTGAAGACGTAGTCCCAGCGGTCGGCATGGAAGACGCTGGCCAGCAGGGGCGTGCCCAAGACGTCGCGCACCTGCTGGCGGGTCAGACCCGGCTGCAAGACGGCCACCTGCTCGCGGGAGACGAAATTGCCCTGGACCACCTGAATTTGGTAGGGCTTGACGACGCTGGCGATGCGCTGGCTCGCACCGTCGAAGCTGCTGCATCCAGCCAGCACGGCGCAGGCGGTCAGGCCCAGGGCGAGGCGGCGCAGGCAATGGACGTAGGCGGGCATCAGATGACAGCGGCGTTTATGATCAATCGATTGTAGCGGCCGCCCCTGAGGCGGCGCCCCGGCTCCCCACCATGGCGAACATCGAAGAACTCAAGAGCACAGGCCTGAAGGCCACCATGCCGCGGCTGAAGATTCTGGACGTGTTCCAGAAGGGGGCGCAGCGGCATATGACGGCCGAGGACGTGTTCCGGGTGCTCCTGGAAGACCGCTCGGACATCGGGCTGGCCACGGTCTACCGGGTACTGACGCAGTTCGAGCAGGCCGGCATCCTGCTTCGCAGCCATTTCGAGAGCGGCAAGGCGGTCTATGAGCTCAATGAAGGCCAGCACCACGACCATCTGGTGTGTCTGGACTGCGGCCGGGTGGAGGAGTTCTACGACGCCGAGATCGAGAAGCGCCAGCACGATGTGGCGCGGATCAAGGGCTTTGACATCGCCGACCACGCCCTGAGCCTGTACGCGCATTGCACCAAGGGCGAGTGCCCCCATCGGCCGCCTGGCCGGGGTTGAAGCGCTTTCGCCTCAGGACCCTTCGTTTTCCATCGCGCGGCGATGCCGCTCGACGAACTCTTGATACGTGTCGACCCCACGCAATTGCAAGATGGTGTTGCGCACCGCCGCCTCGACCAGCACGGCGATGTTGCGGCCAGCGACCACCTGGATCACGGCCTTGCGGATCGGCACACCCAACACGTCCTGCGTGAGCGGCTCATAGGGCAGGCGCTCGTAATCGCGCTCGAGCGTTTCGCGACGCACCAGGTGCACGATCAGCTTCAGGCGCATCTTGCGACGCACCGCGGTCTCGCCAAAGATGGCGCGGATATCGAGCAAGCCGATGCCGCGCACTTCCAGCAGGTTTTGCAGCAGCTCGGGGCAGCGGCCCTCGATGGTGGTCTGGTTGATGCGATAGAGATCAACCGCGTCGTCGGCCACCAGGCCGTTGCCGCGCGAGATCAGCTCCAGGCCCAGCTCGCTCTTGCCCAGGCCCGATTCGCCGGTGATCAACACACCCAGGCCCAGGATGTCCATGAACACGCCGTGCATGGAGGTGCGTTCGGCAAAGTGCTTGGACAGGTAGGCACGCAGCACGTCGATGACAAAGGCCGACGATTCGCGGGTGGCGAACATGGGGATCTGGGCCCGCTCGCACATGGCCACCAAGGCCTGGGGTGCGACCTGGCCGTCGGCCAGCACCAGCACCGGCGGCTCCAGGGTGACGATGCGCGAGATGCGCCGCGCACAGTCGTCGGCGGTGGCGTTGGTGAGGTAGGCGATTTCGCGCTCGCCCAGTATCTGCACCCGATAGGGGTGGATGTAATTGAGATAGCCCACCAGATCGGCGCCCGAGCGCGCGGCGCGTACGGCCACTTCATCGAAGCGTCGCTCGGAGGCGCCCAGACCGGCCAGCCACTCCCACTTGAGCTGCGCGCGATGGTCCTCGAACAGGACGTCGGCGCTGATGACGGTGGGTTTCACAGGCGGGACGCCGGGACGCTCAGGCCGGTTGGGCGGACTGCCAGCCAGCGATCAGGGCATGCAGGTCTTGGGCGCTGGGGCTGGACTTCATGCGCTCACGCAGCGGCGCGTCACTGAGCAACTCGGCAATCTCGGAGAGGATTTCCAGGTGCTTTTGCGTGGCCGCCTCGGGCACGAGCAGGAAGATCAGCAAGACCACGGGCTGTTCGTCGGGCGCATCAAACCCAATGGGCTGAGCCAGCTGGAACAGGGCGGCCATGGGCGCCTTCAGGCCCTTGATACGGCCATGCGGAATGGCGACGCCATGGCCCAGACCGGTGGAGCCCAAACGCTCGCGAGCAAAGAGGCTGTCGGTGATGAGGGCCCGGGACAGACCGTGCAGGTTTTCGAAGAGCAAGCCGGCTTCTTCGAACGCCCGCTTCTTGCTCGTGGCGTCGACGCTCACAAGCACCTGGGCGGCGGGCAGGATGGACGCGAGGCGGTTCATGGTTGGGGAGTGGATTATGCACCCCGACCCGGCCCGCCCGCCGACGGTCCTACATCAAGCGCTTGGGCGTTTCGTGCGAGTGATCTTGCAGCCGGGTCTTGTGGCGGCCGACCTGACGATCGAGCTTGTCGACCAGGTCGTCGAGAGCGGCATAGAGGTCGGCATGCGAGCTCTCGGCGAACAGGTCATTGCCCTTCACATGGATCATGCATTCGGCTCGCTGACGTCGCTCTTTTTCCTTCTGCTTCTCGACCGTCAAGAGCACCCGGATGTCGACCACCTGATCAAAGTGGCGGGTGATTCGGTCCAGCTTGGTGGCGACGTAGTCGCGCAAAGCGGGGGTGACTTCCAGGTGATGGCCGCTGATCGTCAGGTTCATGGGTAGGTCTCCTGTGGGGCGCCGAGGGAAATCGACCGCCTCGCCGGCGGTCGATGGGAATCACACGTCGACTTCACTATGCGCCCCCCTTCGTTCAATTGCAACGAGTTTGCGCACAGGAGGTCCAAAGACCTCGTGCGAACAGGGTCAGACCTGGCGAACGCAGGCCGACGCCCACCCAGGCGCGCGGGCAGGGACCGACGCCTGCCGCCGAGCGCTGGGATGCGAGGGAGCGCCCGGACGGCGCTCCAGGTTGGCGTGCTCGGCGCGATCCCCCTGGGGCTTGTCGCGCGCGAGTTCGGCCTGGCGGCGCGGCGAGAGAGGCGTCAAAGACATGGCGCGGGGATTCATTCGGGACGGGTTTTCGGGGCCATGGGGGTCTCGCCAGGCAGTGCGCGTTGGGGCGGCGGGCTCAAGAAAGGCCAGGCCCGCCCCCCGCGCCGGCGACGTCCGGGCGAGGCATCCGCAACGGGGCCCGGCACAGGCGGCCGCCACGACGCGGCGGGGGGACGTAGCTGGGTCGCGAGGTGGATCATGGGCAAGGCTCCTGGGATGCAATCACTCTAGGCAGCGGACCTCGCCCGACGTGTCGGACAGTTCGGGTCGGGTCTGTAGTCCGTTGCCCTACTATTGCGCCGGGGAGTCCCCCGCCCACGCGCCCACCCCTTCATGCCGACCGACACCCTCGCCCCCAGGTCCCCCCACACCGCCGCCTTGGTGCTGATGGGGGGCGGCGCCCGCACGGCCTACCAGGTGGGCGCCCTGCGGGGCATCGCCAGCTTGCTGCGCCTGCAGCGATCCGTTGGGCAGGCACCCTTTCCCTTCCAGGTGCTGGTGGGCACCTCGGCGGGCGCGCTGAACACCGCTTTCTTGGCCAGCAAGGCCACCGACGGCATGGCCGCGATCGACCACCTGGCCGACTTCTGGGGCGGACTGCGCAGCGAGGCGGTGTTCCGGCTGGAGCTGCCTCTGTGGGTGCGCGTCTCGCGGCTGGCGGCTGCGATGCGCCTGTGGGTGCAGGCGCGCCGCCACGGCGCGCTGCTGGACACCATGCCCCTGGTCAGCACCCTGCACCGCCAGATTTCGCTGGAGGGCATCGAGCGCTCACTGCAGCAGGGCGCGATCGAGGCGGTGGCGGTGACCGCCTCGAGCTACACGACGGGGGTGCACTGGACGTTTTGCCATATGGCGGATGGCGCGCATCGCCCGAGCTGGAACCGGGCCGGGCGACGCGCCGAATTTCAGCCTCTGACCATCGAGCACCTGATGGCGTCCAGCGCCCTGCCCTTTCTGTTCCCCGCCACCCCGCTGTGGGTGGACGGGCGACGCGAATACTTCGGTGACGGCTCCATGCGCCAGGTCTCGCCCTTGGCGCCGGCCGTGCACTTGGGTGCCAGCCGGGTGCTGGTGATCGGCGTGGGCCAACCCGAACGCGCGGGCTTGACGCAAGACGCAGTGGCCGGCGAGCCGCAAATGGGGGCGATCGCAGGCCACGCGCTGGCCAGCGTCTTTCACGACACGGTGCAGGCCGATGTGGAACACGCCCAGCGCGTGACCCACACCCTGCGCCAGGTGCCGCGCGAGGTGGGCGCGCTGCTGCCGTATCGGCCGATCGACGTGCTGCTGATGCAACCGAGCCAGTCGCTCGACGCCTTGGCCCAGGCGCATCTGGGCGCGCTGTCGGTGCCGGTGCGGCGCGCGCTGGGCGGACTGGGCGCGCTGCATTCCGGTGGGGCGCTGGCCAGCTACCTGCTGTTCGAGCCCGCGTTTGTGCGGGCCCTCATGGCCCTGGGCGAGCAAGACGCCTATGCGCGCAAGAGCGAGCTCCTGTCGTTTTTCGAGAGCAGCACGCCAGCGCAGGCCGGCTGATGCCGTCGCACTGTCATCCGAGCGCGGCATAATCGGCGCTGTCGAAACACCGGAGGCCTTTGCCTTGGAAACCTACCCGAGTCGGTAGCTTTCGACGCCCCGTGACCGCGGCGTTGAAAGCAGCCCCTGCCCCAACGCCCCACCCCCCTGTCACGGAGTGAGCCATGCTCAATATCTTCACGCTCGTCAACGGGCGCCTGTTCCAGGAAGAAATCGAGTCCCTCGAAGAACTTTCGAAGTTCCAGCCGATCTGGGTGGACCTCGAATCGCCCACGCTGGAAGAAAAGCGCTGGGTCAAGCAGTACTTCGGTCTGTCCATCCCCGAAGATGCGATGGA
>JBIKUT010000235.1:0-4045 GCA_044347465.1 Ramlibacter sp. | reverse complement strand
GATTTGCGAAAGCTGCCGCCCCACACATACGTCACCACGGCCCACACAAACCACTCTCCGGCTTCTTCGTAGCCCGAGAACGCGATGTAGATCACCAGGAACACCACGGACAGCATGGCCACCAGGCGCAGGCCCTGCCCGGCGCGTTCGAGCACGCGCACCCCAAAGGCATCGCCATGCGCGGCCTTCTCGGCATGCGAGAAGATTTCGTCGGACAGATCGACATCGGCGCTTCGCAGCAAGTCGGTCGCGATCCCGGGCAGCAGCGCCAGGAATGCATTCATCATCAAGAAGGTGGTCAGCGGCGCCTGCGACAAGGTGATCAGGATGTCATCGGCCGTCCAGTCGCTGAACACGTCCACCGGCAGATGGCCCATCGCCCAGGTGGCGACGGTGTTGCAGGCCACAGCGCCAAACAAGAACAGGACGAACAGCACCGACAGCGGACGGATGCCCGCACGCAGCCCCCGATAGGCCCACAGGCCGCTGGACATCAGCGTGGCGTGCGGATCGCGCGCCATCTGGATCGCCGCCAGCACCGGCAACAAGGCCAGGATCATCGAGATGAACCCACCCGCGACGAGGGCGACAAAGAGCAAGACGGTCGCCAGCAGCACATCGCCCTGAAGCACCACCAAGGCCTGCACGCCTTCAGGCACCAGCAGAAAGATCACAAACGAGGTCACCGCCGAGGGCACGCCCCACAGCACGGTCTTGAGGACCGGAAAGAAGCGCCCGCGCAGGCCCTGCCAGCCCACACGCGCCATGGCCAGCGCCGTGCCTCCGCGTCCACGCGACACGCCCAGGGCCAGCCACGCAAAGATCCAGGCGTCGGTCAGGTAAGACACGACGATGAAGATATCCATCCCGAGCAAGTCCAGGGCCCGGCGCAACAAGACGACCGCCGCTGCCACGGCCAGGAACAAGAAGGGATGCCCCAGCCACAGCACGCGCGCGTCGCGCAGCCAGGACGAACAGCGGCCCAGGGCCAGGTCGTACGCCGGCATCGTCGGAGCAGGCACGGTCGGCGTCATCGCGCAGGCCCTCCCGGCGCCAACACGCGGGCGATCTCGGTCAGGTTCGTCAGACGCTCGTCGCTTGTGGGGTGAGACGACACATAGGGCTCCAGACGCTGGGCCAGGCGCGGCGCGGGCTCATCGCCCTTCATGTCGATCCAGATGCTGGCGCCGCGCACCGGGTCATAACCCGCGCGCGTCATCAGCTGCATCCCCAGCAGATCGGCTTCGCGTTCATGTTCGCGCTCCAGGGGCAAGGTCACCCGCTCCATGCCCTCCACCAAGGTGTTCAGCCGCAGCTGCCCCATCTTGAAGCTCTGGGCCATCGCTTGCAGCGTGCCCAGGACGACCGCGCTGCGACCGATCGAGGCGCGTCCGTGCTCCAGCAAGGCATGGGCGATCTCGTGTCCGAGCACCGTGGCCAGCTTGTGTTCGTCCATGCGTGTCAGCGCCATCAGCCCGGTGTTCAGGGTCATCTTGCCGCCGGGCATACAGCTGGCGTTGATCTCGTCGTCCTTGACGATGCGAAGCTCCCAGGACCAGTCCTGGCTAAAGGGATAGGCCTGAATGGCCTGATGCACCAGGCGATTGGCGATCACTTCGACCCGTTGCTGCAGGCGGGCGTTGGTCTCCAGGCGCTCCTGCAGCTCCAGGGACTCGATCAATTCGGCGTAGCCGCGCTCACCGATCATTCGCGACAAATCGCGGCTGATCATGTGCACACGCACCTTCGGAGGCTGGCCCTTGAAGCTGGCGGGGTCGGTGGCCGGTGCCCCGGCATCGCCGCATCCCGCGATCGCCAGGACCAGGGTCAGGCCGGCCAGGACGCGGCCTGTAGGAGCGCTGCGCGTCACCGCTCAGATTCCCTTGGGCCGAGCGACGGCGTCGCTGCGATCGCGGATCGGAAGCTCGAGAACCCGCACCGCATTGCCTTCGCGCACGCCCAATCGAATCGCGCCCTCGGCCAGACCACGCGACCAAACCCGCTTGTAAAAAGCCTCGAGCGATTGCACCGGCTCGCCGTCGACGGCGATCACCCAATGCCCGGGGCGCAGACCGGCCGCCTCGGCGGGGCTGTTGGGGTTGACGCGCGTGATGCGGATCGCGCCGCCCTGGGGGATGGCATTGATACCCAGCCAAGGCCGCTTGCCTTGAGGATTCAGGCCGGTCTTCAGGAGCTCGTCCAGCACCGGCTCGAGCACGTCGACGGGCACAAAAAGGTTACCAGGCAGCTGGCTGGGGCTGTCGTCGGGCATGACATCGCGCATTGCGAGGTTACCTACGCCCACGAGCTCGCCGGCCATGTTGAACAAGCCCGCGCCCGAGTGGTTCTGGAACATCGGCGCGGTGTACAGGGCCGATTCGAGGTGGTACTCCCAGTAGCCGGTGAAGGCGCGGGTATCCATCAAACGAACTGCACCGGCTTGGCGCGGCGCGGCGCCGGTGAGGAAAAGCAGCGGGCTGCCCTTGGGCACTGCGGCCGCCGACCCCAGCTTGACCGGCGTCACGCCGGCCAGGGGAAACAGGGGGCGCAGCAAGCCCAGACCGTTGACGAAGTCGTAGGCGACGACCTGGGCCGGAATGCGCTTTTGGTCGCGGGTGACCACTTCGACGGTCTCGGCTTCCAGCACCAGATAACCGATGGTCAGCACCAGCCCCTGCGGGGCAATCACGATGCCGGTGCCTTCGCGTTGCCGGCCCAGGGTACGCGCGGAGGCGGCACCGTCGATGGCCCGCGCCTCGATGCCCACCGTGGCCGCCTGCAGGGCCTCCAGGCGCGCACTCGAGGATGGGACTGAGGGCTGGGCCGAGGCGGCAGCGGCCCACAATCCGCACAGGAGCCCGAGGCACGCTGCCGCCCGGTGGCGAGCCCGCGTCGAGATCGAATCCAACATGGCCGGCTCCTTCGTGTCTACCGCTTTGCGACGTAAATCCCTCCCACGCGGGCGGTACTGACCCATTCACCCCGTGGACATTTGACTCTTGATTAAGATCGTGTCAATTTGACGCTCATTATGGTCAGTTCTCCTCTGGCCGCTGAATCCGTCCGCGAATCCTTCTAAAGTAGTCAACATGCATGCACTCCTGATCCGGCTTCCTCGACTCCTGGCACGCACGATCGGCGCGCTGGGCCTGCTGGCCAGCCTGGCGATCTGGACAGGTGCGGCGCAGGCCGCTGGGGCTGAACGTGCCTCGCGCAGCGCGCTGATCATCGCGATCGCCAACTACGGTCCGCCGCAGATCCCGGCCCTCGATGGCGTGCCCTTTGATGTTGACAGCGCGCGCACCATCGCCCGGGCCATGGATATTCCCGACCAGCGCATCACCGTGCTGCGCGATGCGCAGGCCACCAAGGCCGGCATCCTTCAGGCGCTCGATACCCTGGGGAAAGGCGTCACCGAAGGGGGCCGGGTCCTGGTCTATTTCTCCGGCCACGGCACCCGCTGGATGGAAAAAAGCGTCGGCTGCAAGGAAGGCCTGCTCGCCTACGACGGCCAGACCATGACCAACGACGAGATCGCGCAGCGCACGCGCCGTATGAGCGAAGTGGCCGACAAGGTGATCGTGATGTTCGACGCCTGCCACTCCGAGGGTGTTTCCACCCGCCGTGCAGCCACGCGCTCGATCGCCGAGGGCAAGTTCACCGCCAAGTTCTTCCTGAAAACCGGTGCGGGCGAAGACGCCTGCGCCGCCAGCAACCTGCAAACGCGCAGCCTGCTAGACGCCTCCACCCGCCTGGGTGCGCTGAGCGAAAACTTCGTGCAAATCACCTCCTCGCGCGCCAATGAGGTCAGCTACGACGAGGCCGGCAAAGGCGGCATGGCCACGCAGGGCGTACGTGACTGCCTCCTGGGTCGGGCGCGTGACCGTGACGCCTCGGGCGCCATCTCCATGGCCGAAGTCCAGCAGTGCGCCCAGGATTTCCTGAGCGACAAGTTCAAGTCGGCGCCGCAAATGCTCCATCACGTCACCGTGACCGGCAACCGCAATCTAGTGCCTGTTGCCGCCGTGCGACCGCCGCCGCCTGC
>JBIKUT010000236.1:0-4045 GCA_044347465.1 Ramlibacter sp. | reverse complement strand
CCGCCGACCCCAAAAAGCACACGCACCAACGAAAAGACCGTCTCAGGGACGGTCTTTTTTTCATGTACGGGTGGGGTGACTGATGGGACTCGAACCCACGACAACCAGAATCACAATCTGGGACTCTACCAACTGAGCTACAGCCACCGCAGAGAGCAAGATTATACGACCATCACCAGCTTGCCCTTGACCGCGCGTGACCCCATGCGGGCATAGGCCGCCTTGAGCTCGGACATCGGCATCGTGCCGTCGATCACCGGCTTGATCTTCCCGACGCCGTACCACTGCGCCAACTCCTGCATCATCGCCGCGTTGGCTTGGGGCTCGCGCTTGGCGAAGTCGCCCCAGAACACCCCCACCAGCGAAGCGCCCTTGAGCAGCGGCAGGTTCAGGGGCAGGGCGGGGATGGGACCCGACGCAAATCCCACCACCAGGTAACGGCCCCGCCAGGCGATCGAGCGGAACACCGGCTCGGCGAACTCGCCGCCCACCGGGTCGTACACCACATCGGGGCCCTTGCCCTCGGTGGCCGCCTTGATCGCCTCGCGCAGCCCACCTTGCGGCGTGTGCTCGCTGTAGTTGATCGTGACATCGGCCCCCTGCGCGCTGCACAGGGCGCACTTGTCCTCGCTCGAGGCCGCCGCGATCACGCGCGCGCCTAGGGCCTTGGCGATCTGAATCGCGGCCGTGCCCACGCCGCCCGCTGCGCCGAGTACCAGCACCGTCTCGCCAGCCTTCAACTGCGCGCGGTCCACCAATGCGTGGTGGGACGTGGCGTAGGTCATGATGAAGGCCGCCGCATCCACCGCGCCAAACCCCGGGGGCAGCGGCATGCACAGGGCCGCCGGCGCCAGCGTGTGGGTGGCAAAGCCGCCGGTGCCGGCCAAGCAGGCCACCGCCTGCCCCGGCTTCAGGTGCGTCACGCCGTCGCCCACCGCCTCGACCACGCCCGCGAACTCGGCGCCCGGCACGAAGGGCAGGGGCGGCTTGATCTGGTATTTGTTCTGGACGATCAGCAGATCGGGAAAGTTCAGGCTCGCCGCCTCAATCCGCACCCGCACCTGGCCGGCGGCGGGCTGCGGGGTGGGCAATTCCTTCCAGGTCAGGGCGTCGACACCGACGGGGTTTTCGCAGAGCCAGGCGTGCATGGGGGCTTCCTCGAGGGGCAAATCAAGGGGCCGATCATAGGCAGCGACATCGCCAGCCCGATGTCCCCCCAGCGACGGCCAGCCCTACAATCGTCGGTTCCCCTATGAAAATCCTCATCTCCAACGACGATGGCTACCGCGCCCCCGGCATCGAAGCCCTGCACGCGGCCCTGCGTGACATCGCCGAGGTCGAGGTGGTCGCACCCGAACATAACAACAGCGCCAAGTCCAACGCGCTGACCCTGCACCAGCCCCTGTACGTGCATCCGGGTGCGGAGGGTGTGCGCTATGTGAACGGCACGCCGGCCGACTGCGTGCACATCGCGCTCACCGGGCTGCTGGGGTATCGGCCCGATCTGGTGGTCAGTGGCATCAACAACGGCGCCAACATGGGTGACGACACCATCTACTCCGGCACCGTGGGCGCCGCGATGGAGGGCTACCTGTTTGGCATTCCCGCCATCGCCTTCTCGCAGGTCGAAAAGGGCTGGTCGCATCTCGACGCAGCGGCCCGGGTGGCGCGCGAGTTGGTGCAGCAGGTCATCGCGCAGGGCCTGCTGACGCGGCCCGCGCCCTTTCTCTTGAACGTCAATATTCCGAACCGCCCCTACGAGGCGCTGGGTCCGCTGCAGGTGTGCCGGCTGGGGCGTCGTCATGCGGCCGAGAGCGTGATCTCCCAACCCAGCCCGCGCGGCGACACCATGTACTGGATCGGCGCTGCCGGCCCGGCCCGCGACGGCGCAGACGGCACCGACTTCCACGCCGCTGCGCAGGGCTGTATTGCGGTCACCCCGCTGCAGGTGGACCTCACCGACCACGACGCACTGGGCGACTGGACGCAGACCGCCCGTGCCCTGAGCGCGCGGGACGCGAAGGCATGACCACGCGCCGCCCCACCTTTCCCGCCAAGCTGGACCGTCCCTCCGGTCCGTCGCCGCAAGTCCGGCCCGCTCGCGTGGCGGGCTCGATGGTGACGGCTGCGGCGGCGCCCCAGGGCCTGGGATTGGACTCGGGTGCTGTGCGCGCGCGCATGGTGCAAAAGCTCGCCGCGCAGGGCATCCGCGATCCGCGCGTGCTCGCGGCCCTGGGCCATGTGGAGCGGCATCGCTTTGTCGACACCGCTTTGGTGAACCAGGCCTACGAGGACACCAGCCTGCCCATTGGTCTGGGCCAGACCATCTCCAAGCCCAACGTGGTGGCCCGCATGATCGAGCTGTTGCTGGCGGGCCAGCCCGATGCCGCCGCGCCTTTGGGCCGTGTGCTGGAGATCGGCACGGGCTGTGGCTACCAGGCCGCCGTGCTCGCCTGTGTGGCGCGCGAGGTCTACTCCATCGAGCGCTTGCGCGGCCTGCATGACAAGGCGCGCGAGAACCTGCGGCCCTTGCGCTTGCCCAATGTGCATCTGCTGTTTGGCGATGGCATGGTGGGCTATGCCCAGGGCGCGCCTTACGCGGGCATCATCGCGGCGGCGGGGGGCGACGCTGTGCCCCAGGCCTGGGTCGACCAGCTCGCGGTGGGCGGGCGCATCGTTGCGCCCACGGTCATGCCCGGCGGCCAGCAGGCTCTGGTGGTGATCGACAAGACGCCCACGGGCCTGCAGCGCAGCGCCCTCGAGCCTGTGCATTTCGTCCCCCTAAAATCTGGGATCGCTTGAGACCATGCGCACGATGCTTCTCACGTTGACGCTGCGCCGGGGCCCGCTGACAGGCTCTGGCATCGCAGGCCTGATGCTGGTGGCCGGTGTGCTCGCGGGCTGCGCCTCCGGCACCCGCGTGCCCCCGCCCGTCGAAGACCGCGGCGCCATGGCCCGCAACCGGCCGGTGCCCAGCGCCCCACCCGCCACCAGCGCGTCGCCGCGCCCGCCCGCGCAGCCGGCGGCCTCGAGCGGCCGCCCCAACAGCGCCAGCCCCCAGAACCCGAACAACGCGCAGCAGCAAGACGAGGCGCGCCTGCTGCCCGGTGCCGAGAACGCGGGCAAGCCCGGCTACTACACGGTGCGCCCGGGCGACACCGTGGTGCGCATCGCCCTGGACGCCGGCCAGAACTGGCGCGATGTGGTCCGCTGGAACAACCTGACCAATCCCAATGCCATCGAGGTGGGCCAGGTGCTGCGCATCCAGCCTCCTGTGGGCGAGGCCATCACCCGGCCGGTGCAGCAGTCCGTGGTCTCACCCACCGCATCGGCACCCGGCCCCGCGCAGGCCCCGGCGTCGCGTCCGCTCGAGCCGGCACCGCAAGCCTCCGCGCCCCAAGCCAGCGCCTCGCAAACGCCGTCGCCTGCCGACGACGACATCACCTGGGCCTGGCCCGCGCCGGGCAACCTGTCGGTGCTCGCGGGCTTCGACGAGTCCCGCAACAAGGGCTACGACATCGCGGGCAAGGCGGGCGACCCGGTGCTGGCCGCTGCCGATGGCCGTGTGGTGTACGCCGGCGCCGGCTTGCGCGGCTACGGCAACCTGGTCATCCTCAAACACAACAACACCTACCTCACCGCCTACGCGCACAACCAGACCCTGCTGGTCAAGGAAGATCAGACCGTGCGCAAGGGACAGAAGATCGCCGAGATGGGCGCCACCGACGCCGACCGCGTGAAGCTGCACTTCGAGATCCGCCGCCAGGGCAAGCCGGTCGATCCCTCGCGTTACTTGACCGCCCGCTGAGTGTCCGCGTCGGGCTGGCCCCATGCGGGTTGCAGTTTGATGTGTGCGGTCAGTCCGCCGGTGGTGGTGTTGGCCAGCGAGAAGATGCCGCCCATGCGTTGCACCGTCTTGTTGACGATGGCCAGCCCCAGGCCCGCGCCGGTGGCCGAGGTGCGGGCCGCGTCCCCCCGGAAGAACGGTTTCATCAGGTTGCGTAAGGCACTGGGCGCCACGCCCGGTCCGTGGTCGCGCACCTTG
>JBIKUT010000233.1:0-4080 GCA_044347465.1 Ramlibacter sp. | reverse complement strand
CCTGGCGGCCGCTGCGATCGCCCTGGGGCTGGCCCTGAGCCCGGCCCATGCCAATAACGACGAAGAGGCGGTAGGCCGTGCCTCGGTCGCCCGTATCATGGGCGCGGCGCCCCTGCACGCGTCACAAGAGCTGCAACGCTACGTGAACCTGGTGGGCGGCCTGATCGCGTCCAAGACCGATGCCAAACAGACCTGGCGTTTTGGCGTGCTGGACACCGAATCGGTCAACGCCTTTGCCGCGCCTGGGGGTTTTGTCCTGATCACCTCGGGCCTGCTCAAACAGTTGGGATCCGAAGACGAACTGGCCGCTGTTCTGGCCCACGAGATCGCGCACGTCACGCGCCAACACCACTACCAGGCCATCGTGCGCCAACGCAATGCCGAGGCCGCCATGAAAGGCCTGCAGGCCGATCTGGGTAAGGACGGCGCCGATTTCGCCGCCCTGAGCAAGGCCAGCGCCGTGCTCTATGCGCGTGGTTTGGACAAGAGTACCGAGTACGAGGCCGACTTGATTGGTGTGCAGCTCATGACCATCGCAGGCTACGACCCCTCGGCCCACCTGGCGGTGCTGGAGAAGCTCGATGGCATGTCGCACGGCGACCCGCGCATGGCGCTGCTTACCTCGACCCATCCCTCGGCCAAGGAGCGCATTGATTACCTGGTGCGTGCTGGCATCGAGCGCTTACCGATTCCCACTGCGAGCGCCCAGGCGCGTACCGCACGCTTTAACCGCTCGGTGCGAGCGGTCTTGGTCAAATGATGAAACGCCACTGGATCATCTTGCCGGTCATGGCGCTGGCCGTGGTCTCCTGCGGCAAGCCCAAGCCGCGCGAGGTGGCCGAGCTCCAGCTCGATGGCAAGGCCGTCGAACTCAAAGCCGATGCACTGGCGGCTGTCCGCGGCCAGTTTCGCGCGGTGTGCGAATTTGCCGACGCTGTCTCCGAGCGTGCGCGTGAGCGCGCACAGGCGGCAGGGGCCGCCTCGGTCACGCAGACGCTGTCCAAGGCCACCGCACCCGCGTCAGCGGCTGTCGCCAGCACCCAGGCGAACACGGGCTCGCGCCTGAAGATCAGCCGCTCGGAGCAGCAGTCGTCCGGCAATGAGGGCGCGGTCACCCGGACCCAGACCGTCCTCGCATGGGATGCGACCCTGCCCGACGAACTGCGCAAGCTCGGGCAGGCGACCGGAAAGTCGATCGACTCCCAAGCCGTCTCGGATCTGACTGCGCGCCTAGACGGTCTGCGCAGTGGCTGGAGCGCCGCGGCTTTCTACCACTCTGACACGGCGTCGCTGGATGCCCTCAAGTCGTTTGACCGCTACACCTACCAACAGGTGAAGTTCACGCCTGCAAGCCTCGAATGCGTGCGGGAATCGTCCGAGCGGGACAAACCCCGCCGCTAAGATCCGGGCCATGATCGACCTGTATTACTGGACCACGCCCAACGGCCACAAGATCACGATGTTCGTGGAGGAAGCGGGCCTGCGCTACACCCTCAAGCCCGTGAACATCCGCGAGGGCGAGCAATTCGCCCCGGACTTTCTGAAGATCGCTCCCAACAACCGCATCCCCGCCATCGTGGACCTCGCGCCCAACGACGGCGGTGAGCCTGTGTCGCTGTTCGAGTCGGGTGCCATCCTGATGTACCTGGCCGACAAGATCGGCCAGTTCATTCCGCAAGACCTGCGCGGTCGCCAGGCCTGCTCGCAGTGGTTGTTCTGGCAAATGGGCGGGCTGGGTCCGATGGCGGGTCAGAACCACCATTTCGTGCAGTACGCACCCGAAAAAATTCCCTACGCCATCGACCGCTACGTCAAGGAAACGTCGCGCCTGTATGGCGTGTTGAACAAGCAGTTGTCCGATGGTCGGGCCTTCATCTGCGGCGACGACTACACCATTGCCGACATGGCCTGCTACCCGTGGATCGTGCCCCATGAGCGTCAGCGCCAGAACCTCCAGGACTTTCCCGCGCTGGCCGGGTGGTTTGCCCGCATCGCCGCGCGTCCCGCCACGCAGCGTGCCTACGCACTGGCGGCGAGCATCAGCGAGCAGCCCACGGTCGACGCGAAGTCCAGCGCCATTCTGTTTGGGCAGGACGCCAAGACGGTGCGCTGAGGGCGGCCTTCAGACCCCCGCGCGGGTCGATCCATCCCAGTCGAGAGGTGGAGGCGAATCGCGCAAGGCGCGCAGGCGCTGCTCGTATACCGTGTAGAGCATGCGCTGCGAATGTTCACGCGCCAGCGGCGCGAGCAGATCTAAAGCCTGATCCCAGAGGCGGGCGCGGTATGCGGCCAGCACCGCGTGCCACTGCGCCAGCTCCGCGTGCTGGCCGGGGGTGATGTCCTGTGTCGGACCCAGGGGCTCGAAGATCGCTACCGGCTGCTCCTTGCCCTTGACCCGTACGCGATCTATCTCGCGGCAGGTCCAGCCGTCCAGGCGCTCGTACGTGGCCTCGCCCACGAGCACATCGACGCCATAGGCCTTGGTCAGGCCCTCCAGGCGCGAGCCGAGGTTGACCGCGTCGCCCATGACCGTGTAGGCGCGCCGCAGCTTCGAGCCCATGTCGCCCACGCGCATACGGCCGGTGTTGACGCCAATGCCCACACGCAGCGTCGGCCAGCCCCGTGCGCGGCAGGTGGCGTTGAGGCCTTCTAGGGCACGTTGCATGTCGCAGGCGGCTTGCACAGCATCACGGGCGTGGTGCGGCGTGTTGACGGGCGCGCCCCAGAAGGCCATGACCGCGTCGCCGATGTATTTGTCCAGCGTCCCCTGGTGCTGGTGGCGGATCACCTCGCTCATGGTGGTGAGGTAGGCATTGATCAATTCAGCCAGGTCATGCGGGCTCAGGCGCTCGGCGATCGAGGTGAAGTCGCGCACGTCGGCAAAGAGCACCGTCAGCTCGCGCTCCTGCGGCGCCATGTCCCGGCCCGCTCTGGCCGCCTATGAATCGCACCGCGCCTGGACCCGGTCGCAGCTGGTGGACGGCGCGCCGCTGCGCCTGTGGCTGGTGCGGCATGTAGACCATCCGCGCGCCATCGGCTTCACGCAGCTGCGGTTTGACCCCTTGGGTGACAGCGCTGAAATCGGCGTGATGTTCCGCGAGCCCGCGTGCCATACGCAGGCCGCCATCGTGGTGGGCGCGCTGACCCTGCACCTCGCTTTTGTCAAACTGGGTTGCCGCGAGCTGCGCAGCTATGTGGTGGAGGGCCATCCGCGCGCCTTGGCCTTCAACCGGGCGGGCGGCGCCGTCGAGGTCCCCTCGGATCGACCGGGCCTCGTGCGCCTGCAGCTCGCGCGCGAGGCCTGTCTGACCCACCCCAACTTCCTCAAGGTGATGGCGCGTTGCAGGCTGCGTGGCATGCGCGTGGTCGTCACCCCCGATTGACGATGTTCTACAGCGCCGCCGACTTTCCCTTCACCCGTGTGTTGCAGGCGCATGTGGATCGCATCCGCGCCGAGGCCGAGGCGATCCGACCTTTCATGGTCGACTGGCAGGAAACGCATCTGCATGATCGCTGTTGGCAGGTCTATGGCCTCTTTGGCTTTCCGGGCGGCGAGGTGTTGGCCGAGAGCGCGGCGCGCTGCCCCTACACCACCGACCTCATCGCGCGTCATGTGCCCGCACATGGCGCCGCGGGCTTTTCGCTGCTCAAGCCGCACAGTCGGATTCACCCGCACCGCGGCTATGCCGGCTCGTTCCTCCGGTGTCACTTGCCCCTGTCGGTGCCGCAGGGTGATTGCGCGCTTCGCGTGGAGAACGAGGTCCGAACCTGGACACCTGGCGAGTGCTTGGTGTTCGACGATCGGGTCGAGCACGAGGCCTGGAACCTCACGCCCGAGCCGCGCATCGTCCTGCTGCTCGATTTCGTGCCGCCGGCCTGAGATGCGACCCAGCGCGCTTGCAGCCCTTAGGTCAGCGCAAAACACCGCAGCACGACCCGATCCGGACCCGACGAAAAGGCGCTCGTGGATCCCTCGTAGGGGCGCGTAGCGTGATGGCTGCCTTTGCGCAACAATGTCGCCATGACGTACCTCTCGCGCGCCGTTGCCAGACTGCTGGCTCTGACCCTGGTGGCTGGATC
>JBIKUT010000232.1:0-4087 GCA_044347465.1 Ramlibacter sp. | reverse complement strand
GCCAAAGGCGATCGAGCGGTGCAAGCGGCACTCCATGGCCACCGGCGGCGCGGCCAGGCGCGGCACCGAGATCAGATCGCTGGGCACCGTTTGCAGCCCTAGCAGGTCCACTTCACTCACATGCGGCGGATGCTCCTCGGCGCTCTCGTGCAGCGGCTGCAGCAGCGACGCGTCGGCAATGTGCACCACGTACTCGCCGCGCGCCAGGATGTTGTTGCCGGTGTCTTTCATCACGCCGGCCTTGCGCCCCACGTTCACGCCCACCATGGGCGGCTTGTTCGAGACGAAGGTGAAGGCACTAAAGGGCGCGACGTTGAGCACGCCCGCCTCGGACTGCGTGCAGACCCAGGCGATCGGACGGGGAACGATGATCCCCGTGAGCAGCTTGTAGGTCTGCTGCGGGTCGAGGTCGGCGGCAAGTAGGCGCATGAAAAATTGTCCAGATCTTGGAAGGCCTATGCGGCGCAAGGCTCGTTGGGAATGCTAGCGCGTCCCCCGCAGCAGGCCGGGAGGCAGCATCACTAAATTTCCATGATGTGGAACTTCAGGCCGGTTTTTGATTGCCGCCCTGGAGCGTCCTGACTAGAGTTGATCGATTCACAAGAGAACCAGGAGACACCCCATGCAACCCCTGATCGCCCCCCTAGCAGCCGGCCTGGCCGTGCTCGCCGCACTGGCGGCCCCCACCCTCGCCCACGCGCAGGAGTGGCCCACCAAACCGATCCGCATCGTCGTGCCCTACCCGCCCGGGGGCAATGTGGACGGTGCCGCACGCATCATCGCCACCGAGCTGCAAAAGTCCCTGCCGCAGCCGATCGTGGTCGAAAACCGGGCCGGTGCCGGCGGCCTGATCGCGGGTGAAGCAGTGGCCAAGTCCGATCCCGATGGCCACACCCTCTTCATTTCTGCCAACGGCCCCTTGCTGTTCTCGCCCACCATCTACGGCCGCCCGGTCTATCACTGGCAAAAGAGCTTTGCCCCCATCACCATGGTGTCGCTCACACCGCTGTTGATCCAGGTGCATCCCTCGGTGCCGGCCAAGACCGTGCCCGAGTTGATCGCGCTGGCCAAGGCGCGCCCCAACACGATCACCATGGCCTCGCCCGGCGCGGGAACGACCAACCACCTTCTGAGCGAACAGCTGCAAAAGGTGACCGGCGCCACCTGGATCACCGCGCACTACAAGGGCAACGCGCCCGCCACCAACGACCTCCTGGGCGGCCAGGTGCAGTTCAACTTCGACCAGGTCTCGGTCGCCCAGGCCTATGTCAAGGACGGCCGCACCCGCGCGCTGGCCGTGATTGCATCCAAGCGCGTGCCCTGGCTGCCCGATGTGCCGACCCTGGAAGAACAAGGCATCAAAGGCGTGGACGGTCAGACCTTCACGGGCTTGCTCGCACCGGTGGGCACGCCGGCGGCGGTGATCACACGTCTGAGCGAAGCTCTGCGCACGGTGCTGTCCAATCCGGCGGTCATCGCCCGCTTCAACCAGAGCGGCTCGGAAGCGCGCTGGCTGTCGCCGCAAGACTTCAGCGCCTACCTGGCCCGCGAAGAAGCCACCTGGCTGCCGATCATCCGCGCCGCCAACATCAAAGCCGACTGAGCATGGCCCGCCGCCAGACCCTGCAGGTGCAGGGCTTTAGCCACACCAACCCGATTCCCGCCGCGGCGCGGGTGGGGCCGCTTCTCATGAGCGGCTTGATCAACGGCACCGACCCCACGACTGGCCAGCTGGCCGACACCCTGGAGGCGCAGTGCGCCTACATGTTCCAGCAGGTGCGCAACGTGCTGGCCGCCGGCGGTGCCACGCCCGATCATCTGGTGCGCATGACGGTGTGGCTCAAGGACCGCTCGCAGCGCGGGCCGCTCAATGCGCAGTGGCTGGCGATGTTCCCCGACGACACGGACCGGCCCGCGCGCCTGTCGCTGCAGGCCACCGAGTTGGGCGCCGGGATCCTGATTCAGTGCGAGATCACGGCGTACATCGACTGAGCGTGCGACCATGAGTGACTACTTCCCCTTCCACCCCGATCCGCGCACGCCCACTCGGCGCGCCCTGCCCGGCGCGATCGACAGCCAGTTCCACATCCTGGGCCCGCGCGAGAAATACCCAGTGCGCGCCGGCGCCGCCTACGAGATGCCCACGGCCACGCCCGAGGCCTTGCGCCGTGTGCACGATGCCCTGGGCTTCCAGCGCGGCATCGTGGTGCAGACCACCACCTATGGCGAGGACCACACAGTGGTGCTCGACGCGCTGGCCGCACTCGGCCCGGGCTACAAGGGCTGCGCCAACGCACTGGTGTTCGAAGCGCGCGACGACGCCTACCTCGAAAAACTCCATGCCGCCGGCGTGCGCGGCGCGCGCTTTTCCTTCCGGCAGGCGCTGGGCGCCGTACTCTCGCGTCCGGCCTTCGACCGCGCCGTGGCCCGCATCCGCGAACTGGGCTGGTACATGAAGGTGCAGCCCGAGCAGACCGGCATCGTGGAGAGCGCCTCCTGGTTCGAAGACCTGGACATCCCCATCCTGATCGACCACATGGGCCGCCCCGATGCGGCACTCGGGCCCGATCGCGATCCGAACATCGCCAAGCTGCGGCAGCTGCTGGCGCGCGGCAACTTCTGGGTGATGCTGTCGCTGGGCGAGAAGATCTCGCAAGCGGGCGCGCCGTATGACGACGTGGTGCCGCTGGCGCGCGCGCTGATCGACGCCGCGCCGGATCGCTGCGTGTGGGCCTCGGACTGGCCCCACCCGGTGTCCAAGAAGCCGCCGCCCAACGACGCCGATTTGCTCGAGCTGCTGTATCGCTACGTGCGAAGCGAAGACGAACTGCGTCGCATCCTGGTGGACAACCCCGCCAAGCTGTTTGGCTACGAGGCCACGTTATGAAAACGGTGGTCGGTTGCCTGCTCAATTTCCGCGGCGCCTGGGCCGCCATGGAGCCGGCCATGCACCAAGAGCCGCACTTCAAGCCGCCGCGCCATCCCGTGCTGTATCTCAAGCCCGCCAACACCTGGCGGCGCGACGGCGATGACATCGTGCTGCCCGCCGGCGTGCAGGAAGTCGAAGTGGGCGCCACGCTGGGCGTGGTCATGGGCGCATCCGCGTCGCGCGTGCCCGAGGCCGACGCCCTGTCCTTCGTCGCCGGCTATGCCGCGGTCAACGATGTGACCGTGCCGCACACCGCCATCCTGCGCCCGCCGATCAAGCAAAAGTGTCGTGACGGCTTTTGCCCCATCGGACCGATGGTGCCGCGCGGCGCGCTCAAACCCGACGCCCTGATCCTGCGCGCCTATGTCAATGGTGTGCTGGGCGCCGAACACACGACGGCCGAACTGATACGGCCCGTCGCCCAATTGATCGCACAGATCACCGACTTCATGACGCTCGAGGCCGGCGATGTGCTGCTGGTGGGCGTGCCCGAGAACATGCCGCGCGCGCGCGCCGGCGATCTCATGACCGTCGACATTGAAGGCGTGGGCCGCGTGAACAACACGCTGCGCGCGCAAGGAGCCACCCCATGAGACAAGGCCGTGTTGTCTACGGGGGCGCCGTGCATGGCTGCACACCGCTTGGACATCCTGGCGCCGCGTCCGGCGCGCAGACGCTGCGACTGGCCGACGGCCGCGTGCTCGATGAAACGCAGGTGCAGTGGCTGGCGCCCTTCGAGCCACGCACCCTGTACACGCTGGCCCTCAATTACGCCGACCACGCCACCGAGTTGGCTGCCAAATCGTCGGCCGATCAGGCCACCTTCCTCACCGCGCAAAAGACCGAGCCGATCATCTTCCTCAAGGGCCCGGGATCAGTCGTGGGTCATCGGGGGCTCACGCGGCGGCCGGCGGATGCCGAGTTCATGCACTACGAGTGCGAGCTGGCGGTGGTCATTGGCCGCGAGGGCCGTCACATCCCACGCGCCCAGGCCTTCGACTACGTGCGCGGCTACACCGTCGCCAACGACTACGCGATCCGCAACTTCCTGGAGCCCTATTACCGGCCCAACCTGCGCGTGAAAAACCGCGACGGCGGCACGGCGCTGGGCCCCTGGCTGGTCCCGCGCGAGCAGGTGCCCGATCCGATGAACCTGCG
>JBIKUT010000231.1:0-4089 GCA_044347465.1 Ramlibacter sp. | reverse complement strand
TCCCAACCCTCTTCCTCTCAACCCCCGTAAACAGGAGCTTTCAATGACCCACACCACCCCCCACACCCCCCGCCGGGCTGCTTTGCCCGTCTGGGTCGCCACCTTGCTGGCCCTGTCCTTGGGCTCAGCGTGGGCTCAGAGCAGCGGCTCGACCGGCACGGGATCTGGCGCCGGAGCCGGTGCGCCGATGGCGCAATCGGGCACCGGAGCGGCCACGCGCAGTAACACGCAGCAGGCCCAGAACGTCGCGCGGGTGGACCGCCGCTTCATGGAGGAGGCTGCGGTCAGCGGCCAGTTCGCCTTGCAGGCGGCGCAACTGGCCAGCACCAAGTCGGGCGATCCAGCCGTCAAGGACTACGCCAATGTGATGGTCGATTACCGCACCAGCGCCAACCGAGAGCTGA
The DNA here is from genome assembly GCA_044347465.1 of Ramlibacter sp. Classification (GTDB taxonomy): domain Bacteria; phylum Pseudomonadota; class Gammaproteobacteria; order Burkholderiales; family Burkholderiaceae_C; genus Ramlibacter. The sequence continues at coordinate 3,685 of JBIKUT010000231.1, read as the reverse complement.
TGGCCCTGGCCCAAAGCAAGGGACTGGAGTTGTCCAACGCCCCCTCACGCGCCATGCGCCGCGAGATCGAGGAATTGGGCAAGAAAATGGGCGGTGAGTTCGATGAGGAATTCGTGCGCAAGGTCGGCGTGAAGGAGCATGAGAAAGAGATCAAGCGTTACCAGGAAGCGAGCAAGAACGTGAAGGACATGCAGCTGAAAACCTGGATCGACAAGGCCTTGCCGACGCTCGAACAGCACCTGGCGCAGGCGCAGAAGCTGCCCCAGTCGCAGGCCAGTTCGGCCCGCTGGGGCGCGGGCGGAAGCTCGGGCTCGTCGACCTCGGGCGCCAGCCCGCAGGCGCCTTCGGGCTCGGGCGGCTACGGCAGCGGCAATATGGGCAAGTGAGTCCAGGCGCAAAAGGCCGTTAGCTGATTAGCTGGTAGGCCCGGTGTCCCGCGTGTGATGGCGCGGGCACCGCGGGTCTTCCACAATGCAGCCTGCGATGTCCCTCTTGAACCTGACCACCCCCTCCAATTTCCGTGACCTGGCTGAGCCCGTGCATCCGCATGTAGCGATGCGTCGGCTCACCCTGTTCCGATCGGATCATCTGGGCGCGCTCGATGCGCAGGACGCGCGTCGCATCCAGGCGCTGGGCGTGCGGCGGGTGATTGATTTCCGTGGCGAGCGCGAGCGCCTGTCGGCGGTTTGCGCCCTGCCCGGCGCGCAGGTGCATGCCCTGACGATCGAGCCGACCATCGTGCAGGTGATTGCCGATCTCATGGCGGCCGGCCAGACCCTGACTGCAGCCGACATCGTGGTTCATATGCAGGACACCTATCGGGGTTTCGTGCATGACAACACGTGGCGCTTTCGCGAGTTTTTCGGTTTGCTGCTTGAATCGGGCGAGCCCACGGTGTTTCATTGCACCGCCGGCAAGGACCGCACCGGCTTTGCTGCGGCCCTGGTGCTGCACGCGCTGGGCGCCACACGCGCGCAAATCCTGCACGACTACCTTTTAACCAACCAGCGCCTGAAGCCGCCCACGGGGGCCGGCATGGGGCTCGCGCCGGAGCTGGCGCGGGTGCTGTGGGGCGTGCAGGTGGAGTTTTTGGAAGCGGCCTTTGAGGCGGTGGAAAAAGACCACGGCACGCTCGACGCCTACCTGCGCGATGGCCTGGGCCTGGGCGAGCCCGAACACCAGCGGCTTCGCGCCCTGTACCTGCAGGCCTGAGTCACAGAAGACGGCCGGCGGGCTCAACCCTTGGCGACCGGCCGGGAGGGGTCGCTGCACCACTCGCTCCAGCTGCCCGCATAGAGCGCGGTCGGCCCCAGGCCGGCGATCTCCATGGCCAGCAGGTTCGGAACCGCGGTCACACCGCTGCCACACTGGTGAACCACGGTCGATGGCGAACGTCCCGCCAGAAGTTGCTCGAATTCGGCGCGCAAGGCCGAGGCCGGCTTGAAGCGGCCATCGGGCTCGAGGTTTTGCAAGAAGGGGCGATTGAGGGCGCCGGGAATATGCCCCGCCACCGGGTCCAGCGGCTCGACTTCGCCGCGATAGCGCGGCGTGGCGCGCGCGTCGACCAGGGTCTGCGCGCCGGACCCGAGCTGCGCCTGCACCTCGCGCGTGGTCACGAGCGTGCGCAGCGACGGGCCCAGCACGAAGTGGGACGGTGCGTGCGGGGGCTCATCGCCTGCGCGGACCGCGCCACCGGCGGCCTCCCAGGCAGGCAGGCCGCCATCGAGAACGGCCACCGCCCCGTGACCCGCCCACTGCAACATCCACCACAGACGGCCGCAAAAGCTCACGCCCTGGCGGTCATAGACCACGGCCTGCATGTCGTTGGCCAAACCAACACGCGCAAGCCACAGCGCGAATTTCTCGCGACTGGGCAAGGGATGACGACCGCCCGAGGCAGCATCGGGGGCGCCCTCAGCGCTCAGATCGTGCGCCAGGTCGGCATACACGGCGCCCGGGATGTGGGCTTGTTGATAGAGCTGCCGGCCGGCCGCGGGGTTCATCAGATCGAAACTGCAATCGAACACCCGCACGCGCGTGCCGCGCGCTTGCAAGTCCAGCAGGTTCTGGGCGGTGATGAGGGTGGTGTAAGGGTCGGAGGGGTTCATGGCGGCCAGGGAGGTTGTGTTTAGACGCGCACAGGCCCCAGGCCCAGACGCGTGCGATACCACTCGTGGAAATGCTGCATACCGTCTTCCATCGGACTCTGATAGGGGCCGAACTCGTTGTCGCCCCGCTGCATCAGGGCTCTGCGGCCAGCGTCCATGCGCAGCGCGATCTCGTCGTCTTCGACGCAGGTCTCCTTGTAGGCGGCCTTTTGCGCCTCGACAAACTCGCGCTCGAAGGCGGCGATCTCTTCGGGGTAATAGAACTCGACGACGTTGAGTGTTTTTTGCGGCGAGACAGGATGCAGGGTAGACACGGTGAGCACGTGTGGATACCACTCGACCATGATGTTCGGGTAGTAGGTCAGCCAGATCGCGCCGTGGGCGGGCGGCACGCCGTTGCGATAGCCCAGGAGGGCCTTGTGCCAGCGCTCGTAGATCGGGCTGCCGGCCTTGCCCAGGCGGTTGGCCACGCCCACGGTCTGCACCGAAAACTGATCGTCGAATTCCCAGCGCAGGTCGTCACAGGTGACGAACTGGCCCAGGCCCGGGTGGAAGGGGCCGACGTGGTAGTCCTCGAGGTAGACCTCGATGAAGGTCTTCCAGTTGTAGTGGCACTCGTGTAGCTCGACGTGATCGAGCACCATGCCGGTGAAATCGAGCTCCGCGCGTGGGCCCAGGCGGGCCAGGTCGACCTGCGGGTCGCGGCCGTTGTCCTCGAACAGCAGGCCGTTCCATTCGCGCAGCCCATAGGACTTCAGATTCAGACAGGGGTCTTGCGCGAAGTGCGGAGCCCCCAGCAGCGTGCCGGCCGGTGCGCCCTGGCCGGCGCTGTAAGTCCAGCGGTGGAGGGGGCAGACGATGTTGCCGCCCGAAGACGGGCTTTCGCGCAGCGAGCCGCGCCCGCGCAGGATTACCGCCTGGCGGTGGCGGCAGACGTTGCTCACCAACTCCACGCCCTGCGGGGTGCGCACCAGAGCGCGGCCCTCGCCCTCTTGGGGCAGTGCGTAGTAATCGCCGACTTCGGGCACCGCCAGCTGGTGACCCACATAGCGTGGCCCCTGCTGAAACAGGGCGGCCATCTCGCGCGCGAACAGCGCCTCGTCGAAATAGCTGGAAACAGGAAGTTGGCTGGAGGCCTGCTGCAGTTGAAGACTTAAATCAGACATTTCACCTGACCTAGAGGCTCCCCCTATGAAGGGGCAGGGTAAGCGCTTGATCCGGGGATGGCTGCGCGGGAAGGGCCGGCGATTTTACCTTCAGGTCGGAATCCCGATCCGGGCTGACATTTCGACCTTATTTTTTACAAAATTAGTCAGAATTTCCTCAGTAATTAACACGATGTGTGTAACATGTAATCACAAACAACTCATCGACACACATCCCGCCCCTCGGGGCACCTACCCACCGCAAGAGGAGTACGCACAGATGGACAACGCGACCATGACCCTGCCCCGGACCGACACGGCCCCCTACGCGATCGACCACAGCAACCACTGCATGCTGCTCGATGGCGAACCGGTGCGGCTCACCCGCAAGGAATTCGAAGTGGCCTGCCTGCTGTTTGACAACATCGGCGC
>JBIKUT010000230.1:0-4101 GCA_044347465.1 Ramlibacter sp. | reverse complement strand
CTCGATCGCTTGCCCCCTGCGGGCAAGCGCGCCCGCTAAATCCTGGAGAGACCCATGAACGCACCCGCGACCCCCGACACCGGCGACGCCGCAGCCGCCTCCGGCACCCCCCCCGCGGTCACCCCGAGCGACCCGGGCTTTCAGCCGCAGCCGCCCGTGCTCGCCGACGTCGTCGCGCCGGATGATGCAACGGCCCTGGCCGCCGCAGCCGATAGCGATTCAGCCGCGATCGCTGCGGCCGCCACTGCGCCCACACCGACTCCGACCCCTGCAGCCACCGCGCCTTCGGCGACCTCGCTCGCCGGTCTGGACGACTTGGCAGGCGCCGTGCTCGATGCCGCCGAATTGGCCAACCGCGGGGCGCAAGCCGCCGCCAGCGTCACCGCCGACTTGAACCGCACCACCGATGCCTTGCAAGCCACGCAAAACAGCGTGCGCAAGCAAAGCTACGTCGTAATGGGGATCGTCACGCTGGTCACGCTGCTGACGCTGATGTTCATCGTCGTCACCGGCATCCGCATGAACAGCCGCATCAACCAGCTCGATGCCACCTTGCTCGCCGTCGCCCAACGCGCCGTCGCCCTGAATGAAGGACTGGGCTCTCTGAACACCATCAACGAATCGGTCGGCAAGCTGGCCTCGCAAATCGAGGTGCTGGCCCGCACCACCGGTGAGGTCGGCGCACGCATCGACCAGACCGTCAAGCAATCGGAGACGCTGGCCAGCCAGATCCCCACCAAGACCGCCGAACAGGTCGCCGCAGGCAACCAGAACCTGGCGCGCCAGTTCGAGGGCATGAACAACCGCATGCAAGCCCAGGCCGCCGCCGTCCAGGCCCTCAGCCGCGACGTCCAGGCGCTCAAGGGCGCGGTGGGCAATGTCGACAAACTCAATCGCGACGTCCAGGCCCTGGTGACCTTGCAGCGTGAGCGTTACCTGGAAGCCATGCAAAAGAACGCCGCCACCACGGGCGCGGCCGCCGCCACCGAGCGCGAACGTGAGCGCTCCGTGCAGTACCCGCGTGTGCAGCCTCCGGTCAGCCCCAACGCCACGCCGCCGACCACCACCAACAGCAGTGGCGCGATCGTGGTGGTGCCGCGCGCCAACTGAGGGCGCGCCCACCTCAGGCGATCAGCCGGTACGCGTCTCGCCCACGCGCAGCTCGTACTTCTGTATCTTCTCGATCAGCGTCGTGCGTTGCAGATGCAGCAAGCGCGCTGTTTGCGAGACGTTGCCATTGGTGCGCTGCAGGGCCTGCTCGATCAGGCTGCGCTCGATCGTCACCAACTGCTGCTTGAGCGGCAAGCCGTCGGCGGGCAGGCTCACGATGCCCTGCGCCAGGCACACGATTTCTTCCACCCGATTGGGCGTGGGCAATTCGCCCACGGGCGCTTGCAGCTCAGGCGGCAGACTCACGGCCTGCAGCAAAGCGGGGTCGACCGGGTCCTGGCGGTCCAGCGTCGACGTAGGTATGAAGGCCGGCACATCATCCGTGCGATCGAGCAAGGACATCAGCACGGCATCGTCCTGCGCCGGCACGATCACAGGCGCCACGGATCGGGGGGGCGCAGCGACCACGTCGGGCGAACGGGCGCACAAGCCCGGGGGCAGCATGCTGGTCGGGATCGCCCGCAGCTGCACACGCTGTCCGGGGAACAGCGTAGTGAAGCGATCCACCAGGTTGGACAGCTCGCGCACATTACCGGGCCAGCGGTAGGCCACCAGCGCCTGCATCAACTCCTCGTCAAAGCCAATCGGCGGCTGACCTTCGGGCGCGTGACGCTCGGCGTAAAACGCCAGCAGCTCGGGGATGTCTTCCAGGCGTTCGCGCAGCGGCGCGGTGTGGCAAGGCAGCACATTGAGCCGGTAATACAGGTCTTCGCGAAAGCGCGCCTGCGCCACGTCCTGCGCCAGGTTCTTGTGGGTCGCGGCAATCACCCGTACATCGATCGGTACAGGCCGGCTTGCCCCCACCGGCAACACGCAGCGCTCCTGCAGCACACGCAGCAGCTTGACCTGCATGTCCAGCGGCAGGTCGCCGATTTCGTCGAGAAACAAGGTGCCGCCATGGGCCATCTCGAAGCGGCCCACGCGGTCGCTCACCGCACCGGTGAACGCGCCCTTGCGATGGCCGAACAACTCGCTTTCCAGCAAGTCCTTGGGGATGGCACCGCAGTTGATCGGCACGAAGGACGCCTGCCGGCGCCCCCCCTGGCGGTGTAGCGCCTGCGCCACGAGCTCCTTGCCGGTGCCGCTCTCGCCCGTGATCAGAACGGTCGAATTCGAACCCGCCAACACCTTGATCAGGTCCAGCAGCGTGCGCGTGTGAGCGCTCTTGCCGATGATCGGGGTGGGGGACGGGACGTGCATGTCAGGCCAGTGGGATCAGCGCAAGGAAGACGCGAAAGCAGGCATTTACGGTGGAATTAATCTTCAAGTAGCCTATTTGAATTACAAACGGGCCAGTCATGCTTTGAAAATCACCGTCGACGCATGGCTCTCGGGTGGCACGTTGGGCCAATCCATTGGATTTAAGCCCGCGCTATTAACAAAGCGATCGGCACGTATATTGTGTGTATACGCAATGGTTGTAGCACAAATAGCGCAGTTCAGGTGCCTTTGCATGGCCTGACGGCGCCCAACAAAAAGCCCGCCGAGGGCGGGCTTTGGGGTTCGCAATGTTTGTGGTGGGTGCTGAGGGGTTCGAACCCCCGACCTACGCCTTGTAAGGGCGCCGCTCTACCAACTGAGCTAAGCACCCCACCGGAAACCGGCGATCAGTTCAGGGCGTCCTTCAGGGCCTTGCCCGGGCGGAACTTGGGCACCTTGGCGGCCTTGATCTTGATGGTGGCGCCGGTGCGGGGGTTACGGCCGCTGCGTGCAGCGCGCTTGCCAACGGCGAAAGTGCCGAAGCCCACCAGAGACACCGAGCCGCCTTTTTTCAGGGTGGTCTTCACGGCACCGATCATCGACTCCAGCGAGCGCGTGGCTGCGGCTTTGGAGATGTCAGCGTGTTTTGCGATGTGCTCAATCAATTCGGTTTTGTTCACAAGGGCCCCTCGGTGAGAGATAGGTTGATATCCAGATTTTTGTTGAGTCGCTACCCTGACCTGCCACGCCGTCATCGCGGGCAACAGGTCGGTCGGAGAGCGTCTTTCGTCGGTCGATTTTGTCTGTCGATTTTGTCTGTCGATGGAGTGCGAGACCGCGCTTTTGATTAAAGCGAGGCCCCCACGCGCTGTCAATACGGTTTGAGTCCTATACGAACAGCGGGTCGCGATTGTAATCGCTCCCCCCCTTACAGAGCCTGAGCGATCGCGCGACCCAGGTCGTGGGTGCCCGCCGTGCCGCCGATGTCCGGCGTTCGTGGTGCACCACTTGCAGGATCGAGTACTTTTTCGATAGCCGCCAGCACCGCGTCGTGCGCGTCCTTGTGGCCCAGGAACTCCAGCATCATCGCGCCGCACCAGATCTGTCCGATCGGGTTGGCGATCTGCTTACCGGCGATATCGGGGGCCGAGCCATGCACCGGCTCAAAGAGCGAGGGGTACACCCGGTCCGGGTTCAGGTTGGCGCTGGGGGCAATTCCGATGGTGCCGGTACAGGCTGGACCGAGATCCGACAGGATGTCGCCAAACAGGTTGCTGGCCACCACCACGTCGAAGAAATCGGGCCGCTGCACAAAGTGCGCGGTCAGGATGTCGATGTGGAACTTGTCGAGCTTGATACCGGGATAGGCCTTGGCCATCTCGGCCACGCGCTCGTCCCAATACGGCATGGTGATCGCGATGCCATTGGACTTGGTGGCGCTGGTCAGGTGCTTCTTGGGGCGCGACTGCGCCAGCTCGAAGGCAAACTTGAGCACGCGGTCCACGCCCACGCGCGACATCACCGTCTCTTGCATCACGATCTCGCGCGGCGTGCCCGGGTACATGCGCCCACCGATGCTCGAGTACTCGCCCTCGGTGTTCTCACGCACGATGTACATGTCGATCTCGCCGGGCTCGCGGCGGCTGCCATCGCGGCGCACTACGGGCGCCACGATGCCGGGCATCAGGCGCGCCGGACGCAAGTTGACGTACTGGTCGAACTCGCGCCTAA